>JAYTXB010000236.1:0-12097 GCA_043743205.1 Schlesneria sp. | reverse complement strand
CGGGCAGGAGTGCCCATCCTACGGTCGCGTTAATGATGACTCCGAAAGACAAACTCCTCCCACAGGAATGACCGTTCCATGTCTGTCTGTTCACTGCTCCTCCTCTTGTTGGTTGCCGCCGCTCCGCCGATTGAAGTTTCGACGCTCAAGGGGGATCAGCACGTTGGTTCGCTCGAACGTCTGTCGAGCGACGAAGCTGTCCTGAAGACGCCGGCGGGGTCGCTGACCATTCCGGCTGCCGAGCTGTTGGCCGTGCGAGTTCCCGCCGGTGCGACCGCGCCCGCCGTCACTGAAGCCGCCGTTGAGATTCGCCTGACCGACGGTTCACGTTTGCGGGCGTCGAGCTTTGCCTCGACGGGAACGGAGGCGGTAATCGAGCATCCGCAGTTGGGGTCGCTCAAAGTGCCGATGACGGTCGTGCAGAGCGTGCGGTTTGCACCGCCCGATGCGAAGGTCGATGCGACGTGGAATCAACTGCTCGACAAGTCAGCCAAGAAGGATCAGGTCGCCGTGAGGAAAGGTGACGTGTTGGATCACCTCGACGGCGTGATCGGATCGCTCGACGAAGCGACCGTCAAATTTCAACTCGATGGCGACGAGATTCCGGTCAAACGGGAGCGAGTCTTCGGCCTGATTTACTCGCGCCGCGAGAACGTGTCGAGCAAAGCGGTCGTGGCGGTGGACCTTTCGTCGGGTGATCGGCTGGCGGGGAAAGGGGTCTCGTTCGACGGGGCGGCTTGGAAAGTGAAGCTGGTCTCGGGGGCCGAGGTCTCGGTGCCGATGCCGCTCGTGCAGACGGTCGATTTCAGTCTCGGCAAGATCGCGTATCTGTCGAACCTCGAACCGCGCGAGGTGAAGTACACGCCGTACTACGACTTCGTGTGGGAGTACCGCCGCGATCGCATGACGCACGGCTTGCCGATCAGTGTCGGGAACAAGACCTATGCGAAGGGATTGGGGATTCATTCTCGCACGCTGCTCAAATATCGCATCGGCGGCGACTATCGGCGGTTCCAAGCGGTAATGGGGATCGACGACAGCCTGCGTAGTGGCGGTGACGTGGATGTCGTCATCAAGGGAGATAATCGCACGCTGTTCAAGGGGCCGGTCAGCATTTACGAGCGAACCGAAAAAGGGGCGGCGAATTCAACCGAGCCGCGGTTGATGCCGCCGATCAAATTGGATCTCGACGTGACCGGCGTCGTTGAACTCGAAATCTTCGTTGATTACGGCGAGAAGGAAGACATCGGCGACTGCCTCGATCTGGCCGATGCGAAAGTGGTGAAGTAGCTGCTGGCGGTTAGCTCTTGGCTTTTAGCTGGGACAGAAGTCGAGCGAAGTTCACGAATCGAACAGGCCGGTTGAACCGGGGGAGGATAGAGATGACCGTCACGATTGAGCTGGATGCCGAGATTGAAGAGCAACTTCACGAGCAGGCGGCTGCGTCCGGGACGACAGCCGAGTCATTTGTCGTCGAGTCGGTGGTGGATCGTTTGAATCGTCTGAGGCATCGCCCAGCCCCTCCGGTCGGGAAGGGTCTGTCGGCTGAGGAGTCGCGGCTCATGCTGGAAATCAATCGCGGACTGAGTGAAGCAACGTGGCTACGTCATCGCGAACTGAACCAGAAACGTCGCGATGAAGTCATCGCGGTCGATGAGCTTGCCGAGCTTCAGTCTCTCAATGACATCATCGAGGCGGATCGTGTTCGACGACTGGAATGGGTTGCCGAACTGGCAAAGCTGCGAGGAGTCACATTCGACAGTCTGATGACACAACTCGACCTTTGGGGATCGACCGATGCCTGACTCCATTCCCAAGGAAGCGCGGGACGCCGTCGTCTCGCGCGCGTTGGGAAAGTGCGAATACTGCCTGACACCGCAGAAGTATTGCCCCGACCCCTATTCCGTCGAGCATGTGTGTCCACGGAGTCGGGGTGGCGGCGATGACGAATCGAATTTGGCGTTGTCGTGTTCGGGCTGCAGCGGACACAAATTCACCGCAGTCACCGCCGCCGATCCACTCACCGGCCAATTCGTTCCGCTGTACAACTCGCGAAGGGAGATTTGGTCAATACACTTTGAATGGATGCAGAATCGACAGGAGATCGTTGGCATTTCTGCAACGGGTCGCGCCACGGTTGTTCGATTGAGACTGAACCGAGAAAACGTCGTGAATCTCTGAAGATTGTTGTTGAAGCTCGAATCGCAACGGGAGCCGAGTCGTGACTAAATCCAGCCTCTGTTTCAAATGCCTCGTCATCACGTTCATGCTGCTGGCTTCCATCGGTCAGCCAGTTCTCACCGCCGCCGATGCCGATGTCCTCAAGGCACAGCAGGCTCGGGTTGAGGTCGTGAAGCAGGTTGCGGCGTCTGTCGTGGCGATCTTTTCGGCGGATGGGAACGGTGGCGGTTCGGGAGTGCTCATTTCAGCAGACGGATATGCGCTGTCGAACTTTCACGTGACGAGTGCCTGTGGCGACTTCATGAAGTGCGGGCTGAACGATGGGAAACTGTACGACGCCGTGATCGTCGGGATTGATCCGACCGGGGATGTCGCGGTGGTGAAGCTGCTGGGGCGAGACGACTTTCCTCACGCGACGCTGGGCGACAGCGATGCTCTCGCAGTGGGAGACTGGACCTACGCGATGGGCAATCCGTTTTTGCTCGCGACCGACTTTCAGCCGACGGTCACGGCGGGGATTGTTAGCGGACTGCATCGGTATCAGTACCCGGCCGGAACGCTGCTCGAATACACCGATTGCATTCAGGTCGATACGTCGATCAATCCGGGAAACTCGGGCGGGCCGCTGTTCAATGCGGCGGGGGAACTGGTCGGCATCAACGGGCGGATCTCGGTCGAGAAGCGGGGTCGAGTCAACGTCGGGGCCGGGTACGCGATCTCGATCAACCAGATCAAGCACTTTCTCGATCATCTCAAGGGGGGGCACGTTGTCGATCACGCGACGCTCGGGGCGACAGTGCGAACGGGTGCGGATCGCATCGTGCTGATCGACTCGATCCTCGACCAGTCCGATGCCTTTCGACGTGGACTGCGGGAAGACGATGAACTGGTCTCGTTCGCCGGACGACCGATCGGCAGCGTGAACCAGTACAAGAACATTCTCGGCATCTATCCGAAGGGCTGGTCACTGCCGCTCGTCTATCGGCGCGACGGCAAGAAGCAGGAGATCGTCGTCGAACTGAGAGCCTTGCACCGCGCCTCCGAGTTGAAGCAACCGGCGACTCCCAAGACTCCGCGTCCGCAGCCGAAGGGGAAGAAGAATCCGAAGGGACCGGACGGAGAAGGGCCACACGGGGACGGGGCCTCCGGCGCGAAGCTGCCCGAGGAAAAACTGCCGGACGAATACAAAAAGCTGTTTGTGAAGAAGGCGGGCTATGCGAACTACTATTTCAACCAGCAGGAGCAGCAGCGCGTGTTGCGCGGATTGGACACGCTGCAAAGTTGGAAGGCTTCGGCCGGGCGCTGGAAGTTGACGGGCAAGACCGCCGCGAACGAAGATTTTGCTCTAACGATGACCGACGCGAAGCTGGGGTTGCTGTTGCCGAACCGTCCCGGCTTGCAGTCGCTGGAGAACGGAGCCGACTTCCTTGATGAACCGCCCGGTTCGGGAGGGCTGCTCGCCGCGTTGCAACAACTGAAGCTGCTGCTGTCCAAGGGGCCGGAGGCATTCACCGAGTTCACGTATGTCGGTAGCCAACCGCTCGACGGTCGAGGTGCCTCGGTCGATGTGCTGCTGACGAAGAAGGGGGGCGTCGAGGCGCACTGGTACTTCCGCAAGACCGACGCCACGTTCGTCGGCTTCGACTCGGCCCTCGGCAACGATGTCGATCCGTGCGAGATCCGGTTTCTGCAATTCGGCGACTTTGAAGGTAAACGCTTTCCATCCCGCTTCACGATCCGCCACGGAGACGCCGACTTCGCAACGTTCGATGTGCTGACGATGGAAGTGGGGGATGCGACGAAATAGGAGGCGTGATATGAGCAGCTCAGAGCAACCAACAGCGACCTGCAACTCAAGCGTATTAATTACGCGCCGCACTTGGGATTGGTACTTCATTCCCTTTGTGTTGGTACTTGCGATCACGTGTACAGTCACCTGGTGGTCCAACGGTGACTTAAGACTGTTGGGAATGCCGATTCCCTTCATAATGTTATGGGGCAGTTTGCGTCTGAAAACGCCCAAGGAGGGGCTTCAAACCACCACACTCAAGGGTACACCGGGAGCGATCCCGTTGCTCATTTGGATTCTGGTGACCCTCATCGCCACTGTGGTAATGTGCTGGGTGGATAAGGCAGTTTTTGGTCACGGATTTCGAGAACCGCCGCAACTGTATCAGCTACCTTTCGTTATTGGTTTGTTCTCGATCTTCAGCATCGGCGTGTTCGTAATTGAGCAGCGGTACAAAAGAAAAAGGGTGATCCACCCAACCGACAACAGTGAACAAGATCGAACGACAACTGTTACCGAAGACCCCTCACCCTAACCCTCTCCCCGCAAGGCCGGGGCGAGGGAACAAGAGGAAGACCTTTCCAAAATGAATCGGCTTGCAAACTCTGCCGTGTTATTCGTGACGATGGCTTTCGCGACGACTGCGTTTGGCCAGTCGTCTGTCGAGGCGATTCAATCTGTCTCGCCGAAGGTTGTGAAAATCTTCGGGGCGGGAGGCGGGCAGAAGTTGCATGCTTATGGCTCGGGGTTTCTGGTCTCGGAGAAGGGGCACATTGTCACGGTGTGGAGTCACATCTTGGACGGCGACACCGTGAATGTTGTGCTGCACGATGGGCGGCGTTTCGAGGGGAAGGTGGTTGGGGCCGAGCCGCCGCTCGACATGGCGGTACTCAAGATTGAGGCCGAGGGGTTGCCGTTCTTCGATCTGGCGCAGGCGGCTGCGGTGGGAACGGGGACGCGCGTGCTGGCCTTTAGCAATGCGTGGAAGGTGGCGACGGGCGACGAACCGGTGACGGTCATGCACGGCGTGATCTCGGCCAAGACGACGCTGGCCGCGCGGCGCGGAGCGTTCGAGTCACCGTACAACGGCCCGGTCTATGTGGTCGATGCGATCACGAACAACTCGGGCGCGGCGGGCGGTGTGCTGACGACGTGGGACGGACGGCTGCTCGGGATGCTCGGCAAGGAACTGCGGAACACGCAGACGAACACCTGGCTCAACTACGTGATGCCGATGAGCGAACTGAAGCAGACCGTCGAGGAAATCATCTCGGGCCGCTTCTCCTCGACGAAGCGAACGGACGAGGACGAAGACAGCCCCGGCCAGGTGAAGCCGCGCCGGTACGAGGCCCTCGACTTCGGCATCGTCACGATCCCCGATGTCGTCACGCGCACCCCGGCCTACATCGACCGCGTCCTCCCCGGATCGCAGGCCGAGAAGGCCGGGCTGCTCCCCAACGACCTGATCCTGTTCGTCGGTGAAGACCTCGTCCAATCGTGCCGGATGCTGAAGGATGAACTCGGCCGACTCGAAGCCAACGACCCGCTCAAGGTCATCGTCCGCCGGGGCGACGTGCTGGTCAGCGTCGAACTGGTCACGCCGAGGAAGGCGATGGAATAGGTGAGGCCGTTTTCTGATGTCGGCAGCGTTTCCAAAGGGCCTCTTCGCCGCCGATGACTTCCGCCAGTGCGAACGAAATCCCTCAGTCTCTCTCCACCCCCGCGAGGCGTGATGTCATGCTGATCGGCATCGAACCTACAGTCGATTACGCCTTCAAGCGAGTCTTCGGGCGAACCGAGAACGTTGACATCTTGATCTCATTGCTGAATGCCGTGCTGGGCAGACCGGCCGGCCAGCGGATCGCGTCGCTCGAAATCCTCAATCCGTTTTTGGCTCAGGAACGGCTGGACGACAAAGAGGCGGTGCTGGACATCAAGGCACGTGATGAGTCGGGGCGATTGTTCAATGTCGAGATGCAGATCCGCCCGCATCACGCCCTGCGCGAGCGAATGCTGTACTACTGGGCGAGGGTCTATTCGTCGCAGTTGGTTCAGGGCGAGGACTACACGAACCTGACGCCGACGATCTCGGTTCTGTTTCTCGACGACATGCTGTTTCCTGATGCCATCGGGCTACACCATCACTTTCGGTTGCAGACGGACAAGGCAGATGTCGTATTCTCTGACCAGATCGAGTTTCATGTCCTTGAACTGCGAAAGTTCGAGAAGCCTCTGCCCGAATTGGATGATGATCTGGAAAAGTGGCTATTCTTTCTGCGTCATGCCGCCGACTTGGACGTGGAACATTGGCCCGTCGAATTGGCGGAGCCGCCTTTGGTTCGAGCCGGAGAGGAGTTGGTGATGTTGTCGCAAACGGACATTGAACGGGAACTGTACGAATCTCGCCGCAAAGGGCACCTCGACTATCTGACGGACATGCGCGTCGAGCGTCGCATCGGGCACCAGATCGGACAACAGATCGGGCGGATTCAGTTGCTACAAAAGTTACTGCGGCTTCCAGTCAGCTCGGATGATGAATTCGAAGCGATGGCGTCGGCGGAACTCGACACGCTCGCTGACGCACTCGCCGCCAAGGCACGACAGAGCGGGTTGGACATTTGAGTCAACTCGAGATCGGAATCAGAACCATGTTGAATCGATTGGCTATTTCGCTTGCTTGCTTGTTCGCAGTCAGCATCTCCCTCGCGGCCGATGGGAAGTTGGAGGCACTCGAAGAGCAGGCCTTCAAGCAGGCGGCGGCGCTGGTTGATCCTTCGCTCGTGCGGATTGAGACTGTTGGCGGGTTGGAGCAGGTGGGCGAGGTGACTCTTGGGACCGGGCCGACTTCGGGCGTCGTGATGTCCGAGGATGGGTTCGTCATCTCCAGTTCGTTCAACTTCGTGTCGAAGCCCGCTTCGATTTTGGTGACGCTGGCGGATGGACGGCGGTTTCCGGCGAAGCTGATCGCCAGCGACAAGCTCAAACTGCTGACACTGCTTAAGGTGGAGGCCACGGGGCTGACACCGGCCAAGCCCGCGTCGCGCGAAACGGTGAAGGTCGGTCAGTGGGCGATTGCTCTTGGTCGCACGTTCGATCTCACCACGCCGAGCATCTCGGTCGGGATCGTCAGTGCGACGAACCGCATCTGGGGGAAGGCGATTCAGACCGACGCGAAGACTTCGCCCGTCAACTATGGCGGGGCGCTGGCCGATGTCGAGGGCAGGGTGCTCGGTGTCATCGCTCCCTTGTCGCCTCAAGGCAATGGGGAGACGGCGGGGGTCGAGTGGTATGACGGCGGGATCGGATTCGCCATTCCGCTGGAGGACGTTTACGGATCGCTCGACAGGTTGAAACAGGGGAAGGATCTGCTGCCGGGGTTGCTCGGAATTTCCTTTGCCGGTGGCCAGTCGTTGAATGTTCCCGTGGTCGTGGATCGCGTGCGATACAACTCACCCGCGCAGCAAGCCGGGCTGAAAACCAACGATCGGATTGTGGCGGCCAATGGCGAGCAGATCGCCCGCGTCGCGCAGCTCAAGCACGTGCTGGGGCGACTGTATGGAGGCGACTCGATCAAGTTGTCGATTCAGCGCGGTGACAAGTCGTTGTCGGTCGAGCCGATGCTGGCGGGGGAGCTCGTCCCGTATGAGGTTCCATTTGTCGGTCTCCTGCCGAAACGAGCGGCTTCAACTGAGCCGGGCGTTGTGGTGCGGCATGTTTTCGCCGCGAGTCCCGCCGAGATGGCCGGGCTGACTCGAGGTGATCGTGTTGTGAAGCTGAACGACTCGGCGGTGGTGGATGCTCGTGGGTTGAGCGACCTCGTCGGACGATCGCGCCCCGGTGATGTCGTGAAGCTGACGTATGTGCGCGATGGGCGAGAGGCGACAATCGACGTGACGCTTGGCTCGACGCCGGACAAGGTGGTTGATGAACTGGCTGCGGAACTGATTGAGTCGGCACGCGAAGAGACTTCTGAAACGAAGGCGGACAAAAAAGGCGAAGACCCCTCACCCCCGGCCCCTCTCCCCGCAAAGCCGGGGCGAGGGGAGGAAGAGGACTCAGCCGCCAAAGGACCGAAGACGGGGCGGTTCACCGAGGATCTGGCCGGTCACGATCACAGCTATTGGGCGTATGTTCCCGAGAGCTACAACGCCTCGCACGCCTGTGGTCTGATGGTCTGGATTCATCCCGGCGGCGACACGATGGAGGCGACGATCAGCAAGCAGTGGAAGTCGATCTGCGACCGGCGCGGCATCATTCTCGTCGCTCCCAAGTCGGACAGCCCCGCGAACTGGACGCCCGGTGAGGCGAAGTTTGTCGAGGGACTGGTGGCTCACATGCGCGAGAAGTACACGATCGACTCGCAGCGGATTTTTCTCCACTCGCACGGCAGCGGAACCCAACTGGCGAGTCTGCTCGCCACGAAGCAGCGTGAAGTTTTCCGAGGTCTTGCGCTGGCGGGTGCCCCGTTCGCGGGCCAGGTCGCCGATCAGGAGCCTGACTTCAAGCAGCAGTTTCACTTCGTCTGTGGCGACGGCGATAAAGCCCTGGCCGCCGTGAAGAAGACGGTCGAGGCGCTCAAGAAGCTGAAGTTCCCGGTCTCGTTCACGAACGTGAAAGGATTGGGAGCCAAGTATCCGGGCGAGGCCGAAGTAGACGAGATCGGGCGTTGGGCGGATTCGTTGGATAGAATCTGAAGGCGACATCATTTCTTGTCCCCTCGCCCCCGTCTTCGGGGGAGAGGGTTAGGGTGAGGGGGCATTCGATTCGATTTCCGAAATGTAAAACTGCGTGTAAATGTCTTTCAGTGTTGGTGAGGTGACGGCGATGGAAGATG
This sequence comes from Schlesneria sp., assembly GCA_043743205.1. GTDB lineage: Bacteria > Planctomycetota > Planctomycetia > Planctomycetales > Planctomycetaceae > Schlesneria. The sequence continues at coordinate 3,293 of JAYTXB010000236.1, read as the reverse complement.
CCGAGTTATGTTTCTTGTCGGCATTGTTTGAAGCCACGAAACGGAAGCTGATCAAATGGTCGTTAGTCGATGACGATGACCGGGATGTATACAGGGCGAATGTAGGTTCTTGTGTGATCGAAGTGGAGTTTTTGTACGTGCCAATTGACTCCACTAGCGGAAGATCAAGCGAGCGATTATTCGTACTTGTTTCGGGATTGGATGTCTATTTATGTTCTGCAATTGGGACTGAAACGTACCGTGTTGTTCAGGAAATGCTGAGCTTACAGATTTTCGGTTGGGCGGAGGGGCGTACCGGGGGATTGAAGGCATTGACGAAGGCAACAAATCAAATCATGGAGTTCATGGCAAACTGTCCGTAAGTCGTAAATATGGTGGAGCTAATCAATCACATGAAATGAAACATGCGTTCGGCGTGAGCTGACATCGAGAGTAAGCACCTTCAACGCACTTGGCTAAATGTGGGACTCATGGATAGTTCTGAGTAATTGCGACCGATCTCAAGAGAAGCTCCCTCCCCCTAACCCTCTCCCCCGGAGACGGGGGCGAGGGGACAAGGCGAAGAGAAGACACGATGAACACTGATGAATTCAAACGCCGTGAAGTGAGCCGACGCCAGTTTTTGGGGCGCAGTGCGCAGCAGGCGGCCGGGGTGGCAGTTGGTGTTGTCGGGCTGACGGCAGGGGTGGCGAGTGGCTCGGTGGGGCGAGGTGGTTCGCCGAGTGAGCGGGTTCGCGTTGGCGTTGTTGGCGTGAGGAATCAGGGCCGGTTAGTGGCGGGTGAGTTGGCGAAGCTGAGTGATGTCGAGGTGAAGACGCTGTGCGATGTTGATGAGTCTCAGTTCGCTCCGGCGGTGCATGCCGTAGTTGAAGCGGGGCGGAGGGAACCTCAGACGGAGCGTGAGTTTCGGCGGTTGCTCGATGATCGGTCGCTCAATGCGGTGGTGATCGCGACGCCGGATCACTGGCATACGCCGATGACACTGCTCGCCTTGCAGGCAGGCAAGGATGTGTATCTCGAAAGCCCGGCGACGCACTCGGTTGAGGAAGGGGTCGCGTTGCTGGAGGCGGCGAGAAACTGTGACCGCATTGTGCAGGTTGGGCTTCAGCAGCGCAGCGGCTCGCACTTTCAATCGGCCGTCCAGTTCGTGAAGTCAGGGAAACTCGGCAACGTGCGGATGGCGAAGGCGTGGATGGTCCATCGTCGCAAGAGCATCGGGCGGCGGGCCGAGTGTGAGGCTCCGGCCAACGTGGACTATGCCGCGTGGCTCGGCTCCGCACCCGCGCGAGCCTTCCAGCCGAATCGCTTCCATTTCAACTGGCGTTGGTTCTGGGACTACGGCGGGGGTGAGCTGGCTCATTGGGGCGTCCACATGTTGGACGTGGCTCGGTGGGGATTGAACGTTGAGGTGCCTCAGCGAGTCTCCGCCGTCGGGGGCAAGTACTCGTTCGACGACGATGCTGAGACGCCCGATGCGTTGTCTGTGCAGTACGACTTTGGAACGAAGTCGATTCTGTGGGAGCATCGCCTCTGGTCATCGCACACGCCGGAAGGCCGCAGTTCGGGTGTGGCGTTTCATGGCGACAACGGCACGCTGGTCGTCGATCGCGGCGGCTGGAAGGTCTACGACCACAAGGAAGCTATCGTCGCCGATGCCTCCGATTTGCAGACCGCTCATTTGCAGAACTTCATCGACTGCGTGAGGTCGCGTGAGACGCCAGTGGCCGACGTGAATGTTGGTGTCGCGGCGTGCAACCTCTGCCATTGGGGCAACACGGCGTATCGACTTGGTCGCGAGTTGGTTGTGTTGGGCTGAGATGGCTGAAGCCGTAGCGAGGCTCTTGTCACGCAGAGGGTTCTCGAAGCTGGAGCTTCTTGGGCGTGCGTTCCCAATCTGGAGCTTGGGAACGAGAGTGCGAGGTTGAACGGTGTCTCACGTTCGAACTTGTCGGTCAGCGTTGGCGACCGTTGATTCGGCCGCGTTGTTGGCCGAGGCGTTGGACGGCGTTGGTGCCGGAGTCGAGCGAGTCGGCTCCCCCTTGGTAGAAGAAGTTCGACAGGCCGATGACGGCGGGACCGAGCAGGAACAGATAGACCGCTGGCATCAGGCAGAGCACGGTGGGGAAGAGTAGGCGGAACGTCGCTTGGTTGCCCTTCTCATCGGCGCGCTGACGCAGGCTTTCGCGCATGGTATCGCTGTAGGTGGTGAGAGCCTCGGAGATGCTCGTTCCCATGCGTTCCGTTTGGATGAGCAACGACGTAAACGAGTGGACTTCGGGGAGATCGACGCGCTGGCCGAAGTTTTCGAGCGCGGTATGCAAGTTTGAAATCTGCGTCTGTTCGGTGACGATCGCCAGTTCTTGTGACAGGGCGGGATAGACGCCTCGGAAGTCGCGCAGCACGCGGCGCAGGGCGTCGGGAACGGTCAGACCTTGGCTGACGCACATGTTGAGCATGTCGAGCAGATCCGGCATGGCGCGACCGATTTCGATCTTGCGTTCTTCCGCCTTGCTGCGGATGCGCAGCATGGGCAACGCCCAACCGAGCATCGGGCCGACGATCAGTCCGCCCATCATCCACGGTTCGAGTCGCGGCGGGGCGATGAGCAGCAATGCTCCGAAGACGACAAGCGCCAGCATCATGTAGACGTAGCGCGTGGCCGAGAGATTTTCGACGGCGTGTGGTGAGTGATAGCCCGCTGCGAGCAGGTCTTTGCGAGACTGTTCGCGGCGTTCGGGTGATTCAGGGAGGAGCGACGCGAGGGCCGGGTTGAGGAGTGTTCCGAACTTCCGGTCGGAGTCATCCATGCCGGGGACATCTTCGGCCAGCACGCGCGGCATCCGGTTGGATTCCGCGCGGGTGAGGATGCCACGATGTTCGAGCAGTCGGCGGTCTTCCCACGTCGGAACGGCGTCGCCTCGCAGGATCGTGGAGGAGGAGGCCGCAATGTAAGGCTCGGGGATGCGTCCCGGTTCGGGCGTCGTGGTTCGTGTGGGTTCAACGGGTGCCACGGTAGACGTGTGAGTGGCGGGAGCGGCGAAGGTCTCAGCGGGTGTCATGCGGGACGCAGCGGTCGCTGGGGTCGCGATGGTGCGCGCGGCTGGCGGCGGCTGGAAGTCGTTTCGCTCGACCTGCTGCGAACGGCGTTTGGACCAGATGCGATACGCAAACGCGACAATCAGGATGCTGCAAATGCCGTAGGCGAAGGGGAAGAACCAGGGAGGGATCATCGTCGTGGACTCCTGCTGCCAGAGCGGCTTGGCTGGCGATCAACGTTGTTCGGCGAAGGTGTG
>JAYTXB010000235.1:0-8585 GCA_043743205.1 Schlesneria sp. | reverse complement strand
CACGCGTCCTAAGTCTTGAAGACGCACTAGTGTCAGATCAAATGCTGTGGGCAAGCGGCTTGAAGCTGTGTGCGCTCGTCGGATACTTTGTGCGAGGCGAACACAGCCAAATCGCGGCGCGATGCGCGTCTTTCAGGCGAGGATGACCGGATGGCGGAATTGATGGTTTGCGGAGCGGAGCCGATGCAGCGTTGGAAACGTCCGATTCCTGACGGCGAAGTAATCCGATTGGGCCGCGCTCCGCGTAACGGTTGGGCTGTTCCGTGGGATGCATTGATCTCTCGAGAACATGCGGAGTTGCAGCTCGTCGGAAAAACTTTGCAGGTCAAGCGACTGGATGCCGCTCGAAATCCGATCTACCACAACGACATCGACTCCAATGAATTCCTGTTGGCAGCGGGCGATCAATTTCGAATTGGCCGGACGACGTTTCAACTGGTCGTCGCGGAACTGGACGACGACGATCCTTCCCCTGCGGAAGAGCGGTCGTATAGCCACGAAGAACTGCGCAAGTTCGCTTTCCACGATGCGGACCGCCGGCTGGAAGTACTCGCCAAGTTGCCCAAGGTGATCTCGCAGTTTCCTCAGGAAGAGGACTTGGCCAACTGCATGGTGCAATTGTTGTTGGAAGCGATCGCAAACGCCGATGCCGCCGCGGTCGTGTACTTCGACGAATTGTCGATGACCGCCCGTCCCAAGTTGATGCGCTGGGACAGCCGCGGTGACGAGATTGCTCGTTTTACTCCCAGTCGCCGATTGATGCTGAAGGCGTTGCAACTTGGCCAGGGATTTTTGCACATATGGCGCGACAAAGATGAATCGAATCCGGCGTTCACGGTCAGCGGAGCCTTGGATTGGGCTTTCTGCATGCCGTTCAAAGAGGAGGCCTGCCAAGGCTGGTGCTTGTATGTGTCGGGACAGCAGCAGCAAAGGCTGGGATTCGTTTTGCAAGAGGAGCAACTCAGAGGCGACATGCGATTCGCCGAACTGTTGACCGAATTCATTGGCTCGATTCGGCAAGTGCGGTTGCTGTCTCGCCAACAAGCGGGGCTGAGCCAATTCTTCTCGCCAGCCGTCCTGGAAACATTACGAGCAACCGATTCCGCGACGAAGCTGGAACCTCAAGAGAACGATATCACTGTCCTGTTTTGTGACGTACGAGGCTTTTCTAAAAAGGCCGAGCAGGCGCAGCAGAGCCTGCGTGAATTGCTGGACCGCGTGAGCGACGCCTTAGGGGTTATGACTTGTGGCATCATCAAGTACGACGGCGTTATCGCGGACTTTCAGGGAGATGCTGCTCTTGGATTTTGGGGCTGGCCGGAACCGCATGACGATGATCGTCTCTCCGCTTGCCGAGCCGCTCTGCACATTCATCGAGAATTCCACAAGGCCATGCAGAATTCGCAGCACTCGCTGGCGGGGTTTCAGGTCGGAATCGGGCTAGCCCACGGACGGGCGATCGCGGGCAAGATCGGCACGACCGAACAAATCAAAGTCGGAGTCTTCGGGCCGACGGTCAATCTCGGCTCGCGTTTGGAAGGGATGACGAAACAACTCGGCGCTCCGATCTTGCTCGATGAGGCGACGGCCGAATACGCACGCCAACATTTGCCGCCCAGCGAAGGTCGCATCCGCCGGATCGGACGATTTCGCCCGGCCGGAATGACCACCGAATTGGTCGTCAGCCAGTTGTTGCCCCCTATTGCCGATATCACTCTGTCCGATGACGATATCGCTCAATACGAATTTGCCTGGGAAGCATTCGCCGCGGGCCGGTGGGTTCTCACGCACGAATTGCTCAAGACGCTTCCCGTTCATGACCGGGTGAAAGATTATCTGTTAATCTACATCGCCCAAAACAATTACGACCCTCCCTCCGATTGGGCCGGTTGCATTCCCTTGCAAGCCAAATAGCAACGAGTTAGACCACCACGCCTCTTCCGAAGGTACATCGTGAAAATCTATTTCGTCCCCTCATCCGTCGGCGAATCGAATCGTCATCAAATTCTGGCGACGTACCTGATCAACGACGTGGTGGCGATCGACGCCGGAGCTCTAGGGCTTTTGTCCCCCATGTCGGCGCAGCGGCGAGTGCGGCACGTCTTCCTCTCGCATTCGCACCTGGACCATTTGGTGACGCTCCCGATTTTCATCGACAACGTCTACACGCCCGGCCCGGAGTGCCCGACCGTGTGGGGGCACCCTCACACACTGGATACGCTTCGCAACGATTTGTTCAACGACCGCTTGTGGCCCGACATGATTCGCTTGTCCGGCGAGGAATCGCCGTTTTTGAACCTCAAAGAACTGGTGGACGAACAGCCGGTGGAAGTGGAGGGCCTGCGGATCACGCCGGTTGCCCTCAAGCATGTGGTTCCGGCATACGGATTCATGATCGAAGAATTGGCCACGGGCGCGGCGGTTCTGTTCGTCTCAGATACTGGCCCCAGCGACCGCATTTGGGAAGTGGCCAATCAGTGCCCAGGATTGAAAGCTGTCTTTCTGGAAGCCAGCTTTCCGAATGCATTTCAGTGGCTGGCAGAAAAGGCCGCACACCTGACGCCCGCACTGTTCGGCGCGGAACTGAAGAAACTGACCTGTGACATTCCAGCCTATGTGATCCATGTGAAGTTCGCATTCGAGGACCAGATCCTTCCCGAATTGCAGGCACTTCAACTTCCGAACCTGCACATCGCCGTACCGGGAGAAACACAAGAATTCGTGTAGCCGGGATTATTCATGGCATCCTCATGCAGATGCAGGAAGCTGGTCTCATTCCTTTGCCAGTTCACTGCGTTCTTTTGGGCAAGGGAATGGGGGCAAAGGAATGGATGAATTCGCGTTCTATTTATTCCTATCTCTTACCCAACCATTTTTTACCCTCCTCTCCCGGTCCGCGAGAACTTGATTCAATTGCGCAGAGCGATGAAACACCAAAGCCCGGCGTCTTGGGAGACGCCGGGCTTTGGCTTTTCCTACGATCCGTCGGAAAGGATCAGATGCCGTCCAAGGCCGCCAGCATCGCTGGTGTCAGCACGAAGGACTCGTTGATGACGTCTCCAGTGCCGACGACGGTATCGGTTCCGTTTCCGGTGGAAATCGTGTCGGTGCCAGATTGGCCATCAAAGCGGTCGTCGCCATCTTGGCCAAGCATGATGTCGTTGCTGTCGCCACCCAGGAGCGTGTCGTTGCCGTCGCCGCCAACCATCGTGTCGTTGCCAACTCCACCATTCAGGATGTCGTTGCCGTCTCCTCCGCTGATGCCGTCGTTGCCATCGCCGCCCAGCAGAGTATCGTCACCGCCGCCTCCCACGAGTTCATCCAGGCCAGAGTCACCGGTGATCGAGTCATTGCCGTCGCCACCGCGGAGCTTGTCATCTCCAATGCCGCCGACAATCGTGTCGCTGCTGGTGCCGCCATCCGCGGTGTCGTTACCGGCACCACCGTTGAGCGAATCCAAGCCGATTCCACCGAGCAATGAATCGTTGCCACTGTTGCCGATCAGCGTGTCGTTGCCGTCGTCCCCGGTGAGGAGATCATCGTTATTGCCGCCATCGAGCGAATCGTTGCCGACTTCGCCACTCAGCGTGTCATTACCATCCCCACCCAGAATGATGTCGTTGCCGTCACCACCCAGGGCACGATCGTTGCCGGCTCCCGTGTTGATTCTGTCGATGCCGCTGCCACCGCTGACGGTGTCGTTGCCGGCATTGCTAGTCAGCGAGTCATCGCCATCGCCACCGTCGATCGTGTCGTTACCGAGGCTCCCGTTGATGGTGTCGTTGCCCAGACCGCCGTTGATCCCCAAGCGGACTCCGCCCAAGTTCGCGGCCGAAGCTGTGACGATGTCATTTCCATCATCTGTATTCAGGATCACAACAGTCGGAGCCACGCCGCTGAGATCTTTGATCGTCACTGCGTCGTTACCCGCTCCGGCATTAATCACCACATTGGTGATCAAGTTCGTCACCGTGATCGACGCGGTTCCTTCCGTCACCGTCAATTGGCTCAATGTATTCTTGCCAATCGTGAGGGTGTTTTTGAACGCGGTGCCGTTGACACTGACCGTGTCAAAACCCGACGTGTTGTTCAACGCGTCAATGCCATCTGCGAGACCATTCCACACGAGGGTGTCATTCCCCGTGCCGCCGTTTACGACATCATTGCCGCCTTGACCGTCAACGGTATCGTCTCCTCCACCGCCGTTCATGGTGTCGTTGCTGGCTCCGCCGAGCATCGAATCATTGCCATTGCCGCCGTCCATTGAATCCGCTCCACCGTCGCCATTGAGGAAGTCATTGGTCTCCCCAGCCAATAGTGTGTCGTTGTCCTCACCACCCAGCAGCGTGTCGGCTTGAACGCCACCAGGCGGTGGTGGCGGCGGTGGTGGTGGCGGTGGCGGCGGTGGCGGATTGCCGACCGCTCCGGTCACACCGTTGACGATCGCCGCAGCCAGTCCGGCGGCGTCACCCGGATTGATCCGGAAGTAGAGTGACTGATTCGGCTGAATGTCATCGGCCGACGGTCCGGCTGTGATCCCGTTTTCAATGGTACCCGAAGTGCGGTTGAGTGCTCCGGTCAACATGGCCAACGCTTCCAATTGCTGTCGCGGAGTGGACATGAGCGGATTGGATGTTCCCAAGCCGATGACTTCAATGTTGTCCGCGATCAAGGCATCAATCGTCGCTTGAATGCGAGCGCCTCGACCCTGTGGCGTGGTGGTTGACGAGTTCGGCGTGAACGCGGAAGCGGAAACAGTCACGCCTCCCACTCCCGTGTAGGGGTCAACGGAATCGTTCTCAAACTTGAATCCGGCATCGGTGGCCAACAGGACGATGTGGCGTGCTCCCGGTCGGAATCCGACGCCGTTCGTTGAACCTGCGACCGGCACGGTCGGGTTCAGGACATTGTTGGCGGGGTCCGCCGTAAATGAAGAGTAAGCCGGCACGTCGCCACCTGCCGTTGGATTGGTCTGCGTTGCCGCCAGACCGGCCGCGCCGCTATCGGTGGTGTCGCCGTCGTTATTGCCATCAAAGCCCGCTCCGGTCGCGACCTGGAACAATCCCTCAATATCGGATTCAGGAAGATCCCCACCGCCACCCGGAGACGTGCGAGTCAATGCGGCATCAATCGCCGTGCTGAACCCCGCCGTATCATCCGTGATGATCGGCTGATTCAAAATGAATGGCCGGTCGCCATTTACCGATGTGGAATAATCTTCAAAGCGGCCAATTCCGAACGCCAAATCGGATCCGGGGAAATTCGCCTGAAGCTGCGCGATGATTGATGGGAATGCCGTCTGCGTTGTCGGCCCCGCCGCAGCGAAGCTGCCCGTGTCATCGAACAGCAAGAAGATATCGAGCACCGGCGGAGCGCCCGAAGCATCATCATCGAAGATGCGGCCTTCACCAAGTCCGTCTGCGATCGTGGCATTCATGGCCTTGGAAAGATTGACGAAGAAAGTTTCAGCGTCGGATTCGTCGAGCGTGTCCCCCAAGACTGTTACCGAAATCGTCTTGCTGGTCTGGCCGGGAGTGAACGTCAGCGTGCCGCTGGTGGCGATGTAATCCGCTCCCACAGTCGCGGTTCCTCCCGCGTTGGTGCCATCGGAACTGGTCGCGAAATTGACGGTAATCGGAACGCTTAACGCCGAAGACAGAGTGACGGTGAACGTGGCAATGCGAGTTCCGGAATTCCCTTCGGGATTGATCTGCACGTCATTGATCGAAATCGAGTCGACACGCGTGTCGAGCAAATCGAAGCCAGCGCCGCCGTCCAGCGAATCCGAACCGCCAGTCCCAATCAACGTGTCATTGCCGGACTGTCCCAGCAACGTGTCATTGCCGGTACCGCTATTATCTTGAGCCCGGAAATCGTCGTAGAGGATATCGTGGTCACTGCCGCCAAAGAGGCGGTCGCTGCCGTTTCCGCCTTCGAGCGTGTCGTTGCCGGCTTGGCCATTCACGGTGTCATTGCCATCGCCGCCTTGCATCGAGTCGGCTCCGATGTCTCCTTGAAGGTTGTCGTTGCCGGCGCCGCCATTGATGACGTCATTGCCTCCTTGGCCGTTGAGGTTGTCGTCGTCATCGCCGCCGTCGATCGAATCGTTCTCGCTGCCGCCGAGAATCGTGTCATTGCCGGCATCGCCACTCAGCGTGTCGACTCCCGCTCCACCGTTTAGGAAATCATTTCCAAGTCCACCCACCACTGAGTCGCTTCCATCACCAGCGGTAATGCTGTCGTCGCCATCGCCGCCATCGACGATGTCACTGCCACCTCCGGAATCGACCGTGTCATTGCCCCCTTCACCATTCAGGCGATCGGCTCCGTCGCTACCAATCAGGCTGTCGTTACCGTCACCTCCGGAGATTGAATCATCACCGTTTCCGCCATTGAGCGTATCGACCTGCGACCCGCCGGTGAGCGTATCGCTGCCGTCACCACCACTAAAGTTGTTGGCGACATCCTGGCTGCCGATGATTGAGTCGTCGCCATCGTCCGCTTGCACGTTGATGGTGAGGGACGGATCGCTGAAGACCGAAGCCACGACGCCGCTGAGATCGATCACGTTGTCCGAATCGCTGCCGGTGATCGTGATCACGTTGAGCGAACTGGCGTCCGTGTTGGGCGAAAACGTCGTGACCACAGAGCCAGTGGTGGCCACAACCTGAACTTTACCGGGGTTCGTCGGATTCTCTTGGACAACAATGTTGTCCGGTCCGTCCGAAGTGATGGACAATTCTGATCCAATCACGAGGACCGACACGGTCAACATCGCCCGCGACTCCAGCGATTCCGAATATCCAGAGCGTTTCGTCCGGGAGTTCCGGCGCTGAGAAACTGCTAAACGGTCTCGAAACAAACCCAACCAAGAAGCAAAACACATGGCAAGTCTCTCTGTTTGAATAGGACAGAATTTGTCCGGGTTGAATAGGACAGAATTTGTCCGGGACTATTATTTTTGGCGACGAAGGTGCCGTGGTTGGCAAGTTGAAATCTCGCGGTGGCCCGCGTGAAAAGGCGCTCATGCACTTTTCACTCATTCCTGGACCACTTGGCCGCAATTTCCCGCTGCGGAGCAAGCGCAGACAGCAACTCCGTCGCTATCAGTGCTGGGTCAAGAATGTTTCGCTTATTCAGCGTGTCAAACACATCACCAAATTGAGGCCCGCGATTCGTGGGGAGATAATCTGTGCCGACCTAGGCATTGGCAAGACGAAATATTTCTACAATAACAGAGAGCGGTGGAAGCCGCAGGAACGTAGGCGAGTCGCTCCCGCGACTCGCATTACGAACGTTGGTTGATTCCCGAAGTGGCGATGTGCAGTGATCGATCGCGTCTCGGAATCTCAGTCGCGGGAGCGACTGAGCAACATCGTTGGCAGCCATTCCAACTCAACAGTCATCGGTGTTCTTGCTGGCGATCAGTTGCTTGATCGGCGAATGGGGCTTGCGCCGCTGGAGAGGCTTGCCGTAGGAAATTCCCAATGTCCAAAACCCAATGTCCAATGAATGTCTAAGTCCCAATGACCAAAGCCAAGCGTAGGTTGTGTTCCCACGCTCGGTTGTTGATTGGGATTTGGTCATTGGCAATTCATTGGATATTGGGATTTGGACATTGGGATTTCAAAATGCCCGCTCGTGCCGACGAACGGTCGCGGCCAAGTGTCGTCGTCGTCGTCGGCGCGGAAGGATCGGCGGAGTACGGCATACAGTTTCGGCAGTGGTCCGCTCGATGGGCCGACGCGGCAAAGCAGGGGCACGCGGAGTTCAAGTCGATCGGATTGGACGATTCCCCAGCAACATTCGATTTCGACTGTCTTAGATTTGTCGTTTACTGATGTTCAATGGCGCGAGTTTGTTGTGTTGTTTCCAGTGATAGAGGCGAGCGAGTTCATTACGCCGCAGGCGTGTCTCGCGTTCGGATTGGATGCGGGATGGAGTATCGCATCCGCACGCGCGGTGGAGGATTTGTGAGATGCCTTCGCGGATTTGTGGTAGCGTAATCGCTGGTGTCCATTTTTTTTCCCCGCCGCGATTCCGTGGTCAGGAACCACGTCGCGATCAGCGACAATGTTTGGTGGTGATGCCAACCGACCCAATTGCGGACCTCGTAATCGGCCAGACCCGCTTCGGACTTCGCGCGTTGCAAACATTCTTCGATGCGATGTTCGGCCTTCGCCGCGCGAGCGAATTCCGCCAGCGGAGTCTCGGCACTGGCGTTCGACAAATAGAAGTCCGTTTTCGTCACGGCACGGTCGCGATCACGATAGCGGATCACGACCAGCACCTCTTCGTCGGGACATTCGCGGCGCTTCTCGTCGCGTGTGCGGACGCGACGCTTGAGCACTTCCACGATCAGCGGTCCTTTCGCGGCGTCGCGCACATCGAGCTGGGTCCACGCACTGGCTGGCTGAGCATCCGCCCACGACGACGCGCTCTGCCACGGACGTTTGAGCGGGCGTCCGCGACCGGTCCCCAGCGGGGCTTCGACTTCCTGATCGCGGAGCGACGTGTTGCTCGGAACGGCCAGCAGGTATTGCTCGTGAAGTTCACGCAAACGTCGGCGAAACCAGCTCGGACGG
>JAYTXB010000234.1:0-4076 GCA_043743205.1 Schlesneria sp. | reverse complement strand
AGCCGCTGCTTCATCCCGCGCGACAGCGAATCGACCTGCGAGTCGATCTTGTGCGTGAGGTCCGTCAGTTGCAGGACATCATCGACCACAGCCTTCCGCTTCGACACTGGCAAGCGGTACGCGGCGGCGAAGAAATGGAGGTACTCGCGCGCGGTGAGGTCTTCGTAGACGCCGAAGAAGTCGGGCACGTACCCGATCTTTTCGCGGACCAAGTGCGGCTTCGACTTGATGTCGAGGCCCATGATCTTGGCGTGACCCTCGTAGGTTGGCTGCAACGTGGCGAGAACCCGGATCGTCGATGACTTCCCCGCTCCGTTCGGCCCGATGAACCCGAAGACCTCGCCCGGCGGAATCTGGAGCGTGATTCCTTTGACCGCTTCGAGTTTGCCGTACTTCACTCGCAGTTCGCGAACATCGACCGCCAGCATGGCAACACCTCTCATCAAGGCCGCAGACTCGCCGCCACTCGCACCCCGTAGGATGGGCACTCTTGCCCGTCCGTTTTCGAGCGATCACGCGCGGGAGCAAAGACAAGACGAGCAAGAGTGCCCATCCTACGGGACGTTCCATCTCGCCACGCTCAGTACCGGGCCAAGTCGCCGCTCTGCGTGAGGTTCATCCCCTGCACCATCTTTTGCGCTTCGACGACCATGAACCGCAGTTCGCTGCCGAGAGCCATGAACTGCCAGCCTTCATCGATTCGCTGTTGGCACTGCTCGACCGTCTGCACGTGAATGCCAACCGGTGTTCCGCACTTCTTGCCTATCGCGAGGATGCGCTGGCACATCGCCTCATGCTCGGCGGGGGAAGGGTCTTTCCCATCGGGACCGCGCATCTGCGCATTCAGGTCGTTCGGGCCGACGAAGATCGCATCGACGCCGGGCAGGCTGTAGATCGCCTCAGCGTTCTCGACTCCTTCGGGAGACTCCGTCTGCAGCACGACGAGAATTTCATCGTTCGCGTACTTGAAGTAGTCGCCCGCCGTCGCGTCGAAGTTCAGCGCGTGCATCCCGCCACCGACCGAACGATTCCCCGTTGGCGGATACTTCGCAGCGGCGATCGCGATCTTGGCCTCTTCGACCGTGTTGACCATCGGCACGACGATGCCGTGTGCCCCCGCGTCAAGGACTCGTTTGATGTAGTCGTGGTCGCCACGCGGGACGCGCGCGAGGCACGTGCAACCAGCATCGGCCACCGCACCGAACAACTGTCCTGCGCTATCCCAGCCGATGGGCGAGTGCTCCAAATCGACTGTCAGCCAGTTAAAGCCGACTCGCGCCATCAGTCGCGCGGCGAAGACGTTGCCTAGGGACAACCAAGTTCCAACCTGAGGTTGTCCCGCTTTTAAAGCGGCTTTGACCGGATTGCGTCGCATGAGACTCTCTATCTAAAGAGGGATGTCGAAACCAGAATTGCCAGCGGCGGCGAGAGTGTCACTGCGCTGTCCAAGCGATGCAAGCGAACTGCGGACTTGTGCCGCCGGGCTCGTGGTCGTCTTGAACAGCCGGTCTACAATCGGAACCGCTCGCACGCAGAATCCGTTGCGCGGGGTGCAACCGCCAATTGGGATTGCCCGCGTCAGGAATCTCGGTCATGGAATGACGGAGCTACGTAGGCGAGGCATTCCATGACTCGCATTTTCAAGGTGTGCGTTCTGACCGTGTGAGCCGAATCCTCAATCGAGTTCGATCAACGCGGGAATCTGTGATCTCCATTTATCGAAAGGACTGACTCGTGAATCTGTCTGCGTCTCGTTGCCTGTGCTTGGTGTTGATCGTTGTGACGAGTGACTTGTTTGCTGCTGATGCCGTTGTCGCGGGGAATGCAGAGTGGACACAGTGGCGCGGCCCGCATCGAACTGGCAAGATTGAAGCGACCACTTGGCCCGAGAAGCTCGATGAAGATCACCTGCAACAAGTCTGGAGAGTCGAACTCTCACCGAGTTATTCGGGACCGATCATTGGTCCCGACCGTGTCTACGTGACGGAGACTCGGAACAAAGCGACCGAACACGCACAGGGACTTGATCGTCAAACGGGCAAGTCCCTGTGGGAGGGATCGTGGACGGGCGCGATCACTGTCCCGTTTTTTGCCAAGGCGAACGGCGACTGGATTCGCAGCACGCCTGCACTCGACGGCGACTCCCTGTACGTGGCTGGTATCCGCGATGTCGTTGTCTGCCTGGATACGGCGACAGGCAAGTCCCGGTGGTCGGCCGACTTGATGTCCAAGTTCAACGCGCCTGTTCCGACCTTCGGATTTGTGGCATCGCCGCTCGTCATGGGTGAGCACCTGTTCGTGCAAGCAGGCGGCGGTTTCGTGAAGCTCAACAAGAAAACGGGTGAGGTCGTCTGGAGAACACTCGCGGACGACGGCGGGATGCAAGGCAGTGCGTTCTCGTCACCGATTCCAGCCACGTTGAACGGCATCCCGCAAATTCTCGTACAGACTCGAAAAGTTCTCGCGGGCGTGGACGAGGAGACCGGCCAGGTGCTCTGGTCGCAGCCGGTCAAAGCGGACCAAGGGATGAACATCCTGACGCCGACGGTGATCGGCAACCGCATCTTCACGAGTACCTACGGCGGCGGGTCGTTTCTGTACGAAATCGAGCAAGCCAACTCCGCAGCGACGGCCACGGTGAAAGAGGTCTGGCGAAGCAAGCTGCAAGGCTACATGAGTTCGCCGATCGTGATCGACGGCCATGCGTACCTGCATCTGCGCAACCAACGCTTCGCCTGCATCGACCTCGCCACGGGCAAGGAAACGTGGACGACAACACTTTACGGCAAGTACTGGAGCCTGATCGCCAACGGCTCGAAACTTCTGGCATTGGATGAACGGGGTGAGTTACTGCTCATCAACGCCTCGCCCGAGAAGTTCGATCTCATCGACAGCCGCAAGCTGGTGGAGAACGCTTGGGCGCACCTGGCACTCGTCGGCGACGAACTCTACATCCGCGATCTGAAGGGCCTGACGCTCTACCGCTGGAAGTGAGCGGTATCGTGCGGAACGCGAGGCCCCTCTGCGTAGGGTGAGCACTGCCGACAGCTATACCTCGCGCGGCGAAAAATGAGGTGTCGAGAGATCCGCCGGAACGCGCTAGCGTCCGGTTCGGAACTCAATCGTCTCTCGAACCGGACGCTAGCGCGTTCCGGCTAATGGGGTGAGCCTCATTCTCTGCCGCGCGAGGTATAATTCACGACGTGAGAACCGGGAGTCTGACACTGCGGAGCCGTTCTTCTTCGCTGGTTGGCGTGCTGTCGTGCGACTCGGGCAAAGAAGGTTCATCGGGCGGAAGAGACTCGCGACCGGGGCCAAACATCGTCAGCCACGCCACGCGCGAGAAGGCTTTCATCGAACCGAACGTCGCGGCGACGGCGGTCGCTTCATAGCCGCAATGGACCATGCAGTCGGCACACTTCGGATTGCCGCTCTCCTGCCCGTACTTCGACCAGTCGGTCGTGTCGAGCAGTTCTTGAAAGGTCTGAGCGTAGCCTTCGTTCAGCAGGTAGCAGGGACGTTGCCAACCGAACAAGTTGTACGCAGGCATCCCCCACGGGGTGCATTCGAGCTTCCACTTCCCCTTGAGAAACTCCAAGAACAGCGGCGAGAGGTTGAACTTCCAGGCACTCTTCGCATTGCCAAGGATCCGGCGGAACAAATTCACCGTCTGACTGCGGCGCAGGAACAACTCCTGGCTCGGGGCTTTCTCGTACTGATAGCCGGGCGAGATCATCATCCCCTCGACCCCGAAGCCCATCAGCGTGTCGAACATTTGCCGCATCGCCTGCGGATCGGCGTTGTTGTAGAC
Source organism: Schlesneria sp. (assembly GCA_043743205.1). Lineage (GTDB taxonomy): Bacteria > Planctomycetota > Planctomycetia > Planctomycetales > Planctomycetaceae > Schlesneria. Next base: position 265 of record JAYTXB010000234.1, on the reverse strand, counting down.
GGTCGTGTTCGTCGTGACGCGGAAGCCCTTCGCGACGGCAGCCTGGATCGCACTGACCGCCACGTCGTAGACACCCTCGCGACAGACGGCGAAGTCGTGCTCTTCCTTCGGGCCATCGAGATGGATCGAGAACGACAGGTACTTCGAGGGGGTGAACTTGTCGAGATACTTCTCCAGCAGGATCGCGTTCGTGCAGAGATAGACGTACTTTTTGCGAGCGACCAGACCGGCCACGATCTCTTCGATCTGCGGGTGCAGCAGCGGT
>JAYTXB010000233.1:0-5611 GCA_043743205.1 Schlesneria sp. | reverse complement strand
CCGCATGCCGTGAGGCTGCGGGTGCTTCGACACCGCAAGAAACCCGTGGCCTCACGGCACACGGCTCGCCCGAAACGTCTCACTCAGGACCGCGTGCGGTATAACCGCGTGGGCAACGCCCCGCGCGTGAGTGACGTTCGAGCCTGCTTCTTAGATCAACGCGCGGGGCGTTGCCCACGCGATTAAACGAGGCAAATGCTTCACTGGTGCCCGCGCAGGAACTAGCTCTGCGGCACAATAATTCGGGTTAGCTTGAAGAATGCCGGAAAGTTGAGGACGATGCCCGCCCGGCTGGGAGTTTGCCGGAGGCAACAGGCGGCTCTGATGCTTGGGGGTTTCTTGAGAATGGGCTTTTGAAGCTGGTTCTGTCGAGCCAAGCCACTTCCACTGGCAGGCCTGTTGGCCTCCTTATTCCGCGATGGCATCGGCGGAAGGATCGCCAGCAACGGGTTGTCCCAACGGTGGTGTTGCTAGGTCACAACTCAGGTGGTGATCCTCAACGTTTGTTTGCGGAAGCGTACTTTCCGCGAACCCAAGTTGGCCCGGTGTCGTCTGAGTCCTTGTTGCTTCACTTGTCCGAAGTTTGATTAGCTGTTTGTTTGCTTGGAGACGTTCCGATTAGCAGTTCCACTAGTAGTTCCACCCGGGTGAGTCTGACGGTCAACTCACCCCCACAACCGCCTGCTCCGATCACTCCCGCGCTGGAGGCTCGTCGCCGCATCAGCCTCGAATCGGCCTGTCACATTGCAAAAATCTGTGAAGAGTTCCGTGGCAAGGACACGGTGGTGTTGGACCTCACCGCGATCACGCCGATCTTCGACTACTTCGTCATCACGACCTGCACCAACCCGCGCACACTGGCCGCCATCGCGATCGAAGCGCGCGTCCAAATGAAGGCGCGCGGCAATGCGGTTCCGTTGGCGGAAGGCGAAAAACTCAGTTCGTGGCTGCTCCAGGATTGGGGAGACATCGTCGCGCACCTGATGCTCGCCGAAGCCCGCGAACTCTACGACCTCGAAGGTCTTTGGGCCGACGCGAAACGCGTTGACTGGAAGAGCATCGCCGGTGCCCCGATCGTGACTTCCGCCAGTTGAGCTTCGCACAAGAACGGGCACGTAGGATGGGCACTCCTGCCCGTCAAGTTTTAGACAGGTCTTAACGTGGATTGAATTGTTGAGTGGCAGACAGAGGCGATCCATGAACGAGTGGCCATTTGCTGACCCAATGAACGTCGCCACGATCACAGTTCGTCAGATCATTGATGATGGTCAACCCATTCTTTACGTCACACATGACGAGGACGACGGCATGTGGCAGTTCCTAAGTGGTGGCCCGGCTGCAATGGCCGAGGCCATGGTTCTCGGTCTCAGTGAAGTCCATCGGATGGACCCGTCCGTTGGAGAATTGGCCGATCTCCCACTTGGCTGGATTGCCGAGCGATCAGCTGTGGGGGAGCTTTGGCATCGTAGAGCCAAATTCTGACATGGTCGTGGCCTAGATAAGGCGCTAGCTATTAAGAAGTGTGGTCACGGCTCCTTCCTCAATCGACTCAATATGCCGCCGCTTGAAACCCAAGACGGGCAAGAGTGCCCATCCTACAACTGCTGGATTTGTCGATGAATTTTCTCACCGAACTTCGCTCGCGTTTGCGAACGGCTCTCGTCTCTTTTACGGACTCGCCCGACTCCTTTGCCGAGATGCTCAAGCCGACGCAGGACGGGAAGTTTGGAGACTTCCAAGCCAACTGCGTCATGCCGCTGGCCAAGCTGAGCAAGCAACCACCGCGAGACCTGGCCGCAGCAATCGTCGCCAAGCTCGATGTGGCTGATCTGTGTGAGTCCCCCGAAATCGCTGGCCCGGGTTTCATCAATTTCACCCTGCGGACGGAGCGACTGGCCAGCGAGACGACCACGCTGATGCGAGACAATCGACTCGGCGTGCCACTCGCCGCGACACCGCGCACGGTCATCGTGGACTTCTCATCGCCGAACGTCGCCAAGCCGATGCACGTTGGACACCTGCGCAGCACGGTGATCGGCAACGCGCTCTATCGTGTCCTCGGGTTCCTCGGCCACCGCGTCCTCTCCGACAATCACGTCGGCGATTGGGGGACGCAGTTCGGAATGATCATCTACGGCTACAAGCACTTTCGAGACGACGCGGCGTACCAGCGCGCGGCCGTTGCCGAGTTGGCTCGCTTGTATCGACTGGTCAATCAGTTGTCGGACTATCACACGCTGACGGCGGGCTTGCCGAAGCAGCAGGCTCAGCTTCCTGTTCAAGAGCGATTGCTCGCCGCCGCTCGTCAAGCCGCTGCTGTCGCACCCGCTGATAAGGACGCCGCGCGATCAGCGCGGAAGGCCGAACAGGAACTGAACGATCTGCGCGGTGAGATCGCGTCGGGCGAGAAGAAGCGCGCGGTCGTGGAGGCGGATCCAGCATTGAAGGCTCTCGCCGATGCTCATCCCCAAGTCGCCGCGTTGGCTCGCAGCGAAACGGCCAAGCTGCATGCGGGCGATGTCGAGAACAAGCGACTGTGGGATGAGTTCGTGCCGCAGTGCATGACGGCTCTCGACACCATCTATCAGCGGTTCGGGATCACGTTCGACATGGCTCTCGGAGAGAGCTGGTACAACCCGATGCTGGCGGGCGTGGTCGAGGAATTGGAGCGACGCGGCCTCGCCCGCAGTAGTGAGGGAGCGAAGTGCGTCTTCATCGACGGCAATGCGGCTCCCTTCATCGTGCAGAAGGCGGACGGGGCCTACACCTACGCGACGACCGATCTCGCGACGATCCGTTACCGCGTGGAGACGCTTCACGCGGATGCTTGTCTCTACGTCGTCGATTCCCGCCAGAGCGAACACTTTCAACTCCTCTTCTCGACGGCCAGGCAACTCCGTTTCGACCAGACCGAACTGCGACACGTCAGCTTCGGAACGGTTTTGGGTGAAGACCGTCGGCCGTACAAGACTCGCTCGGGTGACACGATCGGTTTGGAGAGCTTGCTCGACGAGGCGATTCAAAACGCGAGGAAGATCGTCGATGAGAACAGCGCGCACTTGAGCGACGCCGAACGTACGTCCATCGCCGAACTGGTCGGCATGGGAGCGATCATCTACGTCGATCTGCATCACAACCGTGACAGCGATTACGTCTTCAGTTGGGACAAGATGCTGGCGACAACCGGCGACACCGCGACCTACATTCAGTACGCCTACGCGCGCGTCTGTGGCATCTTGCGCAAGGGCGAAGTCGATCCGATCGCCCTCCGTTCGGCGGGCCATTCCGTCCGACTGACCACTCCCGCCGAACGGTCGCTCGCCCTGCAACTCCATCGGTTCGGGGAAGCCCTCAATGACGTACTCGTCGATTATCGACCGAACGTCCTCACGCAGTACCTGTTCGAGACGGCCAATGTCTTCGCCCGCTTCTACGATCAGTGCGTCGTGTTAAAAGAGCCGGATGAATCGCTGCGAGCGAGCCGCCTGCTCCTCTGCGACGCCACCGCGCGCGTGATGAAGCAGGGACTGCAACTGCTGGGGATTGGTGTCGCCGAGCAGATGTGACGACGGGCCACGCAAGTGGCCTTGAGAATGGGGCCGTCGGATCCGCTGTTTGTGTGTTGCAGCCCCCATCTCGTCTGAATGACGGGCTGGAAGCACTACCCTACGAGGAACTCGTTCATGCGCATCTGGGTTGATGGCGACGCCTGCCCCGTGGCGATCAAGGAGCTGCTGTTCAAAGCGGCCGTGCGCGTGAAGATTCTCGTGACCGTCGTCGCCAACGAAAGGCTGCGTGTCCCTGTTTCGGAGTTCATCAAAATCTTGGTCGTCGGGTCGGGGGCGAACGTGGCCGACAAGCAGATCGTTGAGTTGGTTGAGGCAGGCGATCTGGTTGTCACGGGTGATGTGCCGCTGGCAGCACACGTCGTTCAGAAGGGCGGGGTTGCCCTCGATCCGCGCGGAGAGCTGTTCACCGAAGAGAACATGGGCGAGCGAATCACCATGCGAAACTTGATCGACGAAATGCGAGGCAACGATCTCGTCTCGGGTGGCCCGCCGCCGTTCAGTACCAAGAACAAACAGGCATTCGCCAATCAACTGGACCGACTGCTCACTAAACGTCGGCCGCGTGGTGCATGAGTTGGAACCGCTCTCGTCCTCCCCCCACGCGGTTAGACCTCACGCGGCCGAAACCGATGCACTGTCGCGCTACTGTAGTCCCGTCGCTCCGCCGACGGGACATCTTGTCGGCGGAGCGACAAGACTACAGTAGTTGACGCGCTGGCCCGCACGGCTTGTCACGTCCGTTTCCAACGCGCGAGGAATAAATGAGGTCCGTTGAGCCGCGTGCGTTCTCGTCACCAGAGGCTGTCGAGAATCTGAGCTAACTTCTCATCGCTGATCTCGCGCGGATTGCCGCTCATGCTGTTGCCGCGCGAGCCGAGGACGAGTTCCGCGAGTTGGTCTTGTCGCACGCTGAGGTCACGCAGGCGCGACGGCACTTCCAGCAACTCGCACAGCGATTCGATCCGATCGACGAAGGCATTCGCGGCCACGATGTCTTGGCCGACATCAGGATCAAAGAGTCGCTCCAGTTCGGCAAACTCGCGCGTGCGGACGGGCATGTTCACGTGGAGCGCCGTCGGCAGAAGGGCCGCACATGCCAGTCCGTGCGGAATCTGGCACGTGACCCCCAACGCGGCGGCGACTCCATGCGCGAAACCCAATCCCGAGTTGGCCAGCGCGATTCCCGAGAGCAACGCGGCGTGAGCCATTGCCTCCCGCGCGGCTTGCGACGAACCGTCCTTGACCGCAATCGGCAACGCGGGAATCGCCAGCTTTAGTCCCTGTACACAGAGGGCTTGCGGGATCGGTGCCGCGCGGCGCGAGACATAACTTTCAATCAACTGCGTGATCGCGTCCATCCCCGTCACAGCCGTCACGCCCGGCGGCAGACTGACGGTCAGTTCGGGATCAACGAGTACGAGCGACGGGACCATCAATTCGGATCGCAGGCTCTTCTTGTAGGGCTTGCTGCCGGGCGCTGAATCCGTGTTCGATGAGATGACGGCGTTCTTGGTCGCTTCCGCGCCGGTCCCCGCAGTCGTGGGGATCGCGATCAACGGCAGCGGCAACTGCGTGATCTGTAATCCGCGCCCCACGCCCTCTAAAAAATCTTCGACCGATTCGCCCTGCGTGTTCGTCGCGAGTGCGGCGGCCGCTTTGGCGAGATCAATCGTGGACCCACCTCCCACAGCAATGACCACGTCGTCGCCGGTCGGATCGAGTGAACGGAACTCGGCTGTGAGTTGGTCCACATCGCGGACCTCAGGCTCGCGAGAGGGGGCTTGAAACGAGAGTACCTCCAACCCCGTAGCACGCAGCAAATTCGCCAGTTGTTCGACGCTGCCGTTCACTTCCAGCGTGCGACTTCCCGAGACGAGCAATGCCCGCCGACCGTATCGCGCCGCGAGTGTTCCCAGTTCCGCCCGACGCCCCCAGCCGAACATGATCTGACGCGGAGCGAAGAACGAATAGTTGAGCATGTTGGTTCCGAAGAGGCAGGAAGAATGGGCTCTCCGCCATTCCTGTTGGCCCGCAGAAATTAG
>JAYTXB010000232.1:0-3183 GCA_043743205.1 Schlesneria sp. | reverse complement strand
AACGCGATCCCGAACCTCAACGTGCAAGTCGTCGCTCAGAAAGATTACATCCAACAGGCCACGACCGTCAGCACGCTGCTGTCGGTGCCGTTTCCGGTGTTCAATCGCAACCAAGGCAACATCTACCGCGCCGCCGCCGAGACCCGCGAAGCCGCGTCCGAAATCCGTCGCACCGAACTCGCGCTGCACGACCAACTGGCCGAGACGTTCCGCCGCTACGAAACCGCGAAGGCCATCGTCGAGCAACTCGACGGCGACATCCTGCCCGACGCCGAAGAATCGCTGAAGCTGACGCTGGCCGCGTACCCGGATCAAGTCGGCATCCTCAACGTGCTCAGCGTTCGCAAGACGTACTTCGAGGCCAAACAAGCCCGCGTCGAAGCGCTCGTCGAGGCCCGCCGCGCGGCGGTCGAGATCAACGGCCTGCTGTTGACCGGCGCTCTCAACCCCGCCGAGGTCGGTACCGCGTTGCAGTCGCAACCCGGAGCGACTCAACGCCGCGCCGTGCTGAACCAACTGCAACAAGAAGGCAACTCCAGCCGCATGTTGCCCGCCGCCCTTCAAACCAGCGGGGGGCCGTAATGATGGCGATGGACTCGCCGAGTCACTCAACCGGGCGCGAGATGGCCAGCATCGCTTTCATTCCCTCGCCGAAGAAACCTCGTGCGATGAACGATCCAACCACAGCAGGTCAATCAGACGAATGGCGTCGGCTCCTGGACTCTGCGATAGCGACTACTTCCCCAAACGGAGCGTCCGCAGTAACACGATTGTGGATGCGGCAACACTCTGCGTCAGCCACTAAACTTCCACAGCGTATCGCGGTTTCTGTCTCCATTTGTTGCGCGCCATGAAATCAACCAACGTATTTCTCAAGCCGGCCATCCTTTATTTTGGCGCGAGTTTTCTCCTGCATCTCGTGTGGGAGAATGCGCAAATGCCGTTCTACGTCGTCGAGGATGCGTCGGCCTCTCGCATTTTTGCGATGTGCTTGTTTGCCACGGCGACCGGCGACATGCTCTTCACACTGACGCTATTTCTCACGGTTGCGTGCATTCACAAAAAGCTCGCGTGGTTGACCGACCGCGGCGCATATTCCCACCCCGCCACTTGGGTTGTGCCGATCATAGTCGGTATCTTGCTGGCGGTGACTACCACGAGTTTCGCCAGCACTTGAACTTCGCGATCCAAGAGATGATGCGGACTTTGAGCGGATGGCATTTGCTGATGCGAACCTCGAAGCCCATTGAACCTGGGCCGCTTTGTGGCGCGGAGACGATGCTTTGGTGGGCGAGTCCCGCGTCTTTCAAGAACTGCCGGACTTCGTCGGCGGTGTATTTCTCGTCCATTCGTGATGGCTCGACTCCCACGGCGGCTCGTTGGCGATTGAATTCGGCCAGCGCGGTGGGATTCGGATCGCGGCGCGGTTCGTGGATGATCGCGACTCCTTCCGGCTTCAAGACGCGATAGATTTCTTGAAACGCCTTCACGGGGTTCGCCCAATGATGGATCGTGGAGCGGCTGATGACGAACTCGACGGAGTTGTCGGCGTTTGGCAGGTCATGCACGTCCGAGTGCTCGATGCTGACGCGGTGCGTCAAGTTGTTCCGCCGCACTGTTTCCTGAGCCTGCGCGACCATGTCGTCAAAGAAGTCGGTGCCGATCAATCGGAAGTTCATCAGCATCGGATCGTCGGCCATGCGCACCAACAGTTGAGCCGTCCCCGTGCCGATGTCGAGCACCGTCGGCGATTGGACACGCATGAGTCGTTGCTCTTGCAACAACCGCCGCGTGATGGCGTCGTCATAGACTTCAACGGAGTTCTCCGTGTAACGATCGTATTGCTCAGCGGAATAATGCACCGGCATGTTGGTGCGGAGTTGAGTCAGCATGGGCCACAAACACCTTTCGTCTTTGAAGGAAAAGGCCGCGAAAACGCCCGCATCGCGAGTGTGAGTGCGAAGAGATGACCGTTGCAATTGTGCAATCGCGGTGTGAGTCATTTCTCACCGAGAGATTTCCAACTGAGTGGAAACTCTTCTCATGGCGTTGGCTGAAAAGTCGCGCGGCGATGATTACAGATACGGTGAGCGTCGCAATGTGCTGGCGATTAAAACTGGTTTATCTGGCGGCTCATCCGTGGCTGGATCGCCGAGACGGGTCGATACTCCGCTGATCGTGATCGAACTGCTGATACTGATTCCGTCGGGTGCTCTCCATGACTCGTGTGCTGATTGTTGAAGATCAAAGAGCACTGCTCGAAACCTTTACTCGCGGCTTGCGCGAGGAGGGGTACGCGGTCGCTCCGGCTGCGAATGTGGCGGAGGCTCGGCGCGTGCTGAAAGAGGAAGCGGTTGACGCCGTGGTGTTGGACTTGATGCTGCCGGATGGTGATGGTCTGAGTCTGCTTGGCGAACTGCGGCAAGCGGGATTCCGCAAGCCGATTGTGGTCGTCACGGCTCGTGATGCGGTGGAGGATCGCATTCGCGGGTTGGATCGCGGCGCGGACGACTATTTGGTGAAGCCATTCTCGTTCGACGAACTGCTGGCTCGGTTGCGAGCTGTGTTGCGGCGGTCGGTTTCAGTGGCGTCGGAATCCGTGCTGCGGGTGGATGATCTCGAACTCGACCTGATCAACCGCCGAGTCACCCGCGCGGGATGCGAGTTGGGATTAACTCAGCGACAGATTGAAGTGCTGACGTATCTGATGCGCTCCGCCGGTGAGACAGTGACTCGCGAGATGATCGCCAGCAACGTGTGGAAAGAGCCGACGGCGACTTGGACCAACGTCATTGAAGTGCAAATCAATCACCTGCGGCGAAAGATCGAACGGCCGGAATGGCCGCCGATTCTGCACACGATTCGCGGCGAAGGGTATGTCTTGGGGGTGCGACCATGAAGCGGCTCAACGTGCGTTGGCGATTGACGCTGTGGTACGGAGTGGTGCTGACTGCCATTCTCGTCGGCTTCGGGGCCGGCGTGTCTGTGATGATGCAACGGCATCTGCTGGCGCGGACGGACTTCGAGTTGGATGAAGAACTCACGGAATTGGCGCTCGAAGTTCGGTTGGCGACGAGCGACGACGATTTGCGAGAACAACTTGAACGACGGTTCTTTCGGCACGCGAGTTTTGACTTTCAGGTCAGCCGACTCGGCAGTCCGCCGCTCTTTCGCAGTGAGCAT
>JAYTXB010000231.1:0-17688 GCA_043743205.1 Schlesneria sp. | reverse complement strand
CGAGCTTTTCACCACGAGCATTTCTCTTGGCCTCTGCCGAACACCAGCCACGGATGCGAATCGCCGTTCTCGGGTCCACCGGTTCGATCGGCACGAGTTGTCTCGATGTCATCGCGGCTAACCCGGAACGCTTGGAACTGGTCGGCATCACCGCGCATCGCCGTTGGGAATTGTTGGCCGAGCAATCCCAGAAGTTCAAACCGCGTTGGGCCGTCTTGTCTGATGAAGAACAACGTGGGACGGTCTCGTCGGCCGCATTGGGTTCTTCAACGCCATGGCCACGCGAGACGGAGTTGCTCGTGGGACCGGAAGCTGTTGAGCGACTGGCCGCTCATCCGGAAGTCGATACGGTGGTGTGCGGCATCGTCGGAGCTGCCGGATTGCGCGGGGCGTGGGCGGCGGTCGAGAGTGGCAAGCGCGTCGCGATTGCCAACAAAGAGACGCTTGTCGTGGCCGGGCCGCTCGTCATGCAACTCGCGGCGAAGACGGGTGCCGAACTGATCCCTGTCGATAGCGAACACAGCGCGATCTATCAGTGCCTCCAGTCGGGACGCCGTTCCGACGTGAAGCGAATCGTGCTCACCGCGAGCGGCGGGCCGTTTCGAGGATGGTCGAAGAGTCGGCTCGAATCGAAAGCGACTATCGAGCGTGCGTTGGCTCACCCGACATGGCAAATGGGACCGAAGATCACGATCGACTCGGCCACGATGATGAACAAGGCTCTCGAAATCATTGAGGCTCGCTGGCTGTTCGGTCTCGATGCCGATCAAATCTCCGTCGTCGTCCATCCGCAGTCGGTCGTGCATTCGTTTGTCGAATTCGTGGACGGATCGGTCATCGCCCAGCTCTCGCCCCCCGACATGAAGCTGCCGATCCAGTACGCTCTCACTTACCCCGAGCGCTGGGCGGGGATCAGTCCCACGTTGGACTGGTCGGCCACGCATCAGTTCGACTTCACGGCACCGGACCTCGACGCCTTCCCCGCGTTGCAGCTCGGTTTTGAAGTGGCTCGACGCGGCGGGGCGACCGGCGCGGTGCTGAATGCGGCGAATGAAGTCGCCGTGCAACGGTTTTTGGATGGATCACTTCGGTTTACTGACATCCCGCGCGCTTGCCGGGAGATTTTGAATGCCCACAACGACGATGCCCATCCGACGCTGAGCGAGTTGCTCCGCCAAGATGCCTGGGCACGCGAGGAGATGCTGCGGTGGAAATCCTAAGTCTGACATTGGCCGCTTCCCTGACCGAGAAGCTGAACGGATTCATCTCGAGTGGCGGCTCGATCATGTGGGCCGCGCTGGGGCTGGGCTTCGTCATCTTCTTTCACGAGATGGGACACTTCGCAGTCGCCAAGTGGTGTAACGTGAATGTCGAGCGATTCAGTATCGGCTTCGGCCCTGTGTTGTTCAGCCGGAAATGGGGCGAGACCGAGTACGCCCTGTCGATCATTCCGTTCGGTGGCTACGTGAAGATGCTCGGGCAGGATGATGCCGACCCGAGTCAGCTCACTAACGAAGAGATCGCGCAAGACCCGAGGTCGTACCTCGCGAAGAACGTCTGGCAACGGATGGCGATCATTTCGGCGGGCGTCATCATGAACATCGTCACAGCGGTGATGTTCGTCGGCTGTGCGTTTGCGATTGGTGTCGATCTGCCGCCCAACGTGATCGGCGATGCGCGTCCGGGGATGCCCGCTTGGGTCGCAGGGATCAAGCCGGATGATCGGATTGAGAAGATCAACGGCCGCGTGATTACGACGTTCGATGATGTTCGCTTAAACGTCGCCGTCCTCTCGCAGCCGCTCCGCGTGGAAGGTCGTCACAAGGATCAGTCTGCGTTCGATCTGGAAATATGGCCGATCACTCCCAAGACAACGCCACAAATCGGAGTCGCTCCGTCGCAGAGCCTCAAGGTCTTGACCGACCCCAAGGGCAAAATTCCCTTCGTGTTTGCCGGGACAGCGGCTGCTCGCGCGGTACCTGCGTTCGAGCGGGGTGATGTCATCGCGGCAATCGGTGGCGATTCGGTTAAGTCACACTCGGAACTGACCAGACGGCTCGCCTCGCGCTCCGAAGGGCCGCTCACGCTTGAAGTTTGGGGGAATGGAGATCAGTCACAAAAGAAGTCTGTGACAGTCGCCGACAACTTCTTTCGGTCGCTCGGGTTGTCGATGGACACGGCACCGATCATCGCGGTGCAGAAGAATTCGCCGGCAGCGGAAGCGGGCCTGAAAGTCGGCGACAAATTGGCGAGCATCAACGGTCGCACGATCGGTACCGAGATCAACCCGCTCCGACTCCCCAACGAATTCGCCAACTTGCACGGGCAAAGCGTCACTGTCACCGTCACTCGACAAGCAACTGGTGGTGGGCAGACGAAGGAAGACCTGACTCTCGTGCCACAGGACTTGCCGGGCTGGACCGAGCAGCCGATTTGGGAAGGGGAACCGCTCTCGATCCCGTCGATCGGCGTCGCCTTTCATACGATCCCGGTCGTACTCGCCGTGGATGCGGAGAGCCCCGCTGACAAAGCCGGGATCAAGCCGGGGCCACTCACCAAGGTAAAGCAGATCGAACTGATCCTCTCCAATTCAGCCGATGCCGACCGGGAGAAAAAACGCAGTTTTGTGGTTGAGCTGGAAGAAGCCAAGTCAAACAACTGGTGCTACGCGTTTTGGCTGATGCAGGAGTTGCCTCAACGAACGGTGAAGCTCACGCTGACCGAAGGGGCCGAAACGAAGGTCGTCGAATTGACGCCACAACCCGACCTGACCTGGCCGCTGCCGGTCATTCAAGGACTCAGAATGCACCCCGAGGAAATTCGGCTACAGGCCGACTCGCTCGGTGAAGTCTGGTACATGGCGACGAACTACACGCGGAACTCCGCGCTCAGCATCTACCTCACGCTGCGTGGACTTTGCACGGGACAAGTGGCACTCGGCAATCTGAGCGGTCCACTCGGAATTGCCAATGCTGCCGTGCAGATCGTGCAGCACAGCGTGCCTCAGTTCCTGATGTTCCTCGCGTTTCTCAGCGTGAACTTGGCGGTTCTCAACTTCCTGCCGATCCCCGTGTTGGATGGCGGGCACATGGTCTTCCTGCTGTGGGAGGCGATCACCCGTCGTCGCCCAAGTGAGAAGATCGTGATCGGTGCGAGCTACATCGGCATGGCATTCCTGCTCAGCCTGATGGTCTTCGTCATCGTGCTGGATATCGGCCGCTGGTTCAAACCGTGAGACGGCATCGCCATGAATGAACTCACTCCTGCCGTTACCTCAGTTCCGCGACGTATTCCGGTCGTCGGTGTTATCGGCGGAATTGGCTCGGGGAAGAGTTCAGTCGCGCGGGCAGTGGCGGCTCAAGCCAACGTCCATGTCATTGATGCCGATCGACTCGGGCATGAAGCGTTGCTCGACCCGAACGTGAAGATCGCATTGCGGCGACAGTTCGGCGACAGCATCTTCGACGCTGCGGGTGAAGTGCAGCGCAGTGCACTCGCGCGATGCGTGTTTGGCGACAGTGAGTCAAACCGTGCCGCACGGCACTCGCTAGAGCAGATCGTACACCCCGAGATCGCGCGGCAGATCGCAAACGAGATCGCGGGTGCCGAAGTGCGAGGCCAAGAGGCCGTCTTGCTCGACGCAGCCGTCCTAATCGAAGCAGGTTGGCGGAAGCTGTGTGATGCGGTGGTCTTCATCGATGCGACAGAGGAATTGCGACTCGAACGGGTTCGACTGCGCAGTGGTTGGACGCTTGAGGAACTTCATCGGCGCGAAGCCAGTCAACTGAACTTGCCAGAGAAGCGCCGACAGTCCGATGCCAGCATCACCAACGCAACGGACGTGACTGAGAGCGGGCGTCAGTTCCTTATTTTTTTGCGAGGCCGCTGGAGCATCGGTTGCAAACCGCCTGCGGAATCGTCACAACAATTGTCGTCCGGTTCCAAGTCCCTCCCGCCCTGCTGATTCCCACAGCTCCTGTCTCCATTGCAAGCCTCCCGTTCCGGTCCCTTGCTTGCCTCTGCATTACCTCCCCGCCGCATGGAAGCGGGTCTTCTCCTTTCAACATTTCCGCATTCATTGATCCGCCCTTTCCGATGTCACCTGTTCAACATTCTCGTTGTGCTGTGTGATGTTTCGCCGCTCACTGCGGTTCTCCCCGAATCTTTCCCCGTCTTGAGTTTTCAGTGCCATGAAGCCACGCCCCACAATCGGCCGCAGCAATCCGTCCAATGGAATCAGTTGGGATCACGCCGAGGAGACTCCGCCGCTGGCGTTTGCACGCGAGACGCCGCTCGCGCCGCCGTTGTCCCTGCCGACGGTAACACCGGCGGCTCCGTCGATCGTCGATGATGGCGACGACGACGACGAGCCGAACTTTGTCAATGACGAACGGTACGAACAGATCAAACGCGGTGAGGGAGACATCCACATCGCCGAGTTGCAACGGCTGACGATGAAAGAGCTGATTGTTCTCGCCAAGCAAGAGAACATTACCGAATACACCGGCCTGAAAAAGCAGGACCTCATCTTCAAAATCCTCAAGGAGAGGACGAAGATGAACGGGTTGATGTTTGGCGAGGGAACATTGGAGATTCTGCCCGACGGCTTCGGCTTTCTGCGCAGTCCCGACTATCACTACTTGCCCTGTCCCGATGACATCTATGTGTCGCCGAGTCAGATTCGGCGGTTCGGCCTGCGGATCGGAGCGACCGTGGCCGGACAGATTCGTCCACCCAAAGAGAACGAGCGTTACTTCGCGCTGCTGCGTGTCGAAGCGGTCAACAATGAAGACCCGAACTTGCTGACCGAGAAGGTCTTCTTCGACGATCTCACGCCGCTCCATCCGACGCGCCGCCTCAATTTGTGCAGCGACCCGAATCAACTCAGCACGCGCGTCGTGGACATCGTCGCGCCGATCGGCATGGGACAACGCGGCTTGATTGTCTCACCTCCGAAAGCGGGCAAGACGATTCTGCTGCAACAGCTCGCCAAGGCCGTGATCGCGGGCGACCCCGAAGTGTATGTCATTGTGCTGTTGATCGACGAGCGACCGGAAGAAGTGACCGACATGGAGCGGCAGGTCAAAGGGAAGAACTGCGAGGTCATCAGCAGCACATTCGATGAACCGCCAAGTCGGCACATTCAAGTCGCCGAGATGGTCATCGAAAAAGCCAAACGCATGGTTGAGTACGGACAGAACGTGGTGATCTTTCTAGACTCAATCACGCGCTTGGCGCGGGCTTACAATACCGAGTGCCCCAACTCGGGCAAGATTCTCACCGGCGGTGTCGATGCCAGTGCGTTGCAACACCCGAAGCGGTTCTTTGGAGCGGCACGCAACATCGAAGAAGGGGGGAGCCTGACGATCGTCGCGACGGCCTTGGTCGATACCGGTAGTAAAATGGACGACGTGATTTTTGAAGAGTTCAAAGGGACCGGCAACACGGAACTGCATCTCGACCGCCGCATGGTCGAGAAGCGCGTCTGGCCCGCCATTGATGTCAACAAGTCGGGAACACGCCGCGAAGAACTCTTGATGACAGAAGAAGAGCTGCGGCGTGTGTGGATTCTGCGGCGCGTCATCAACGACATGAACCCGATCGAAGCGATGGAAATGCTGACGCACCGGATGAAGCGGACAAAAACCAATGATGAATTCCTGATGAGCATGAACATGGGCTGACCCTGCCTGCACAGGGTTCCCCACCAATGACCAATGACAGCAGTGAAAGTAGCGGATCGAATGCCGAAAGTGTTGGAAGGTTCTCTGATTGCAGGTAATGACCGGGCGGCGATTGTCGTTGCGCGGTTCAATGATCTCATCACAGAGCGACTGCTCGCCGGAGCGCTCGATGCGCTCATCCGTCACGGCTTGGCCGATGATCGTATTATGATCGTGCGCGTGCCCGGTGCGTTCGAGCTGCCACTTGCAGCACAGCGACTTGCGCGCAGCGGTCAGTTCACGATGGTGATCTGCCTGGGAGCGGTGATTCAGGGTGAGACGACTCACCACGAATACATCAACCACCAGATGGCGGGTGGGATTTTACAGGCTTCACTGGCGAGTGACCTGCCGGTCGCGTTCGGTGTTCTGACCTGCCCTACGATGGAACAGGCTCTTGATCGAGCGGGAGGCAAGGCGGGCAACAAGGGTGTCGAGGCCGCCTTGGCCGCGATCGAGATGGCCAACCTACTCAGAGCGATGAAATCGCAGGGGCTTTGATTCACGAGCGACTCTTCGCTCATTTGCCGGTTTCGAATGATTCGGAATGGTCGTCGTCATGGCTACTGTTTGAATTGTGTTTCACGTCCCGTGCCCGGGTTTGACTTGAGGTCTGAATAACGTATGGCTGGTCGTCGTCATCTCGCTCGCGAAGTTGCTATCCAGATGCTCTACCAACTGGATTTGAATCCCGATGTGACGCTTGATGCCGTGCGCATTCAAATCGCGGAGGCACTCACCGATGAAACCCTCAAGCGATTTGCGTGGACACTGTTTGTCGGCGTCACTGAAAATCGGGCGGTCATCGACCAACGCATCACGGTCGTCGCTGCCAACTGGTCGGTCACACGGATGCCGGTCACGGATCGCAATGTCATCCGACTCGGTGCCTACGAATTGATCTACACCGACGCTCCCGCTGGTGTCGTCATCGACGAAGCCCTTGAATTGGCCAAGAGCTTCGGCGGTGCGAACTCAATTGGGTTCGTCAACGGCATTCTCGACCGACTGATCCCTGAAGAGAAACGAGTTCGCCTCGCAGACCGTGCAGCGACCATGATCGCTCCAGCGGCTCCGGTGGAATCACAAGCGGCTCCGGTGGAATAGCAACGACGAAACTCAAAACAGTGGAGATGAAAACCGTGGACCTGAAAGATTACATCCGCAATGTCCCCGACTTCCCGAAGCCCGGTATTCTGTTTCGAGACATCACGCCGCTCCTCTCGGCACCGTTGGCATTCGGTCATGCCATTCGTCAATTCGCCGATCACTTTCGCGATGCCAGACCGACCGCGATTCTCGCCGCCGAATCGCGCGGCTTCATCTTCGGTGCGCCGCTCGCGCTGGAACTCGGTGCATCCTTCATCCCCGTTCGCAAGCCAGGCAAGCTCCCGCACCAGACGCATCGGTTTGAGTACGACCTCGAATACGGCAGTGATGCGCTCGAGATGCACATCGATGCCATTCATGCGGGGAGCCGAGTCCTCTTGATCGACGATTTGTTGGCGACAGGAGGAACCGTTGAGGCCTGTTTGAAGTTGGCCGAACGTTGCCAAGCGACCGTCGTCGGCTGCGGGTTTCTCGTGGAGTTGACGTTTTTGAACGGTCGCAAACGCCTTGCCAACTACGACGTGTGCAGCCTGATCCAATACCACGACGAAATGTGATCTCGCGCGAAGCGGTTCTGTCTGCGGTAGCGCGGGACGACCTGTAGTTGTGAGTCACAACGCTGTGGGGCCATCGACAATTGGTGGTCGTCTGGATCAAAAATCTCAGCCATGGAAAGACTGAGCTATGTAAGCGGGGCATTTCATCACTCGCACTCACGCGGCATGAGCTGAATCCAAAATTGGATTCAATCAACGAAGCGATCCATTGTGACCACCCTTGAACGATTGCCCTCCAACGCCGTGGTCTCTCTCGAATGATGACGGAACGCACGATGAGTCTTGAGCCGCCTGTTGTCAGGACAGATGCGGGACGATTCGCTGCGGCTCAAGCGGTATTCGTACGGCAGTTGGTCTCAATCACGCGCGGCGTGGCGCTGCTCTTGGGAGCCTGCACGCTGTTGAGCGTCATCAGCGAACTGAGGCATCCGGGATTCGACGGGAATCTCTGGTGGATCGACTTGCGATTCGCGAACGCCACGCTGCGTCGCGTCGTCCTCAGCGCTGCGGGCTTGGGGCTCGTGACGTTTGGTATCCGTCCCGCGTTCGCGCCGCTGCGAGGTTGGGGACTCCGTGCCGTTCTCGGTGCCTTGATGGTCGTTGCGGCCGCGAATGCTGTCACATTCTGGAAGTTGGTCGCCGCTGATGAGATTCGATCAAAATTCTCACTGCCATTGTCGGGTGTGATGTTGTTGGTTCTCGCGGGGGTCTGCTGGGGCATCGGGCAGCGTGTTTCGTCACGTTCATCGAGTCGTCTCGATCAGGGCGTCTGCCTTTTCGCCGTGATCGTGTCCGCGATCCTGTTTCCGCTGGCTCAGATGTATTGCTTTGGCAAGACCGACTACCGAAGAACGGCCGACGTGATTGTCGTCTTTGGATGCTTGGTTCACGCCGACGGAACGCCCTCGATGGCGTTGGCCGATCGTGTCCGCACGGGCGTCGAGTTGTATCGGGACGGCCTCGCGCAGTGGCTCCTCTTTTCAGGCGGGCCTGGTGAAGGAGCCACTCACGAAACGGACGCAATGCGTACGTTGGCCATTCAACTCGGTGTCCCCTCGTCAGACATTCAAGTCGATCAAGAAGGACTGAACACGCAGCAGACTGTGGACAACGCTGTTCGTCGTGAATGGCAAGGAGGTGCTCCGCGCATCTTGGCCGTGAGTCACTTCTACCACTTGACTCGAATCAAGCTCTGCTTCCGAAGAGCGGGCTGGGACGTGATGACCGTTCCCGCAAACGAGTCTCGCGACTTGGTGAATCTGCCGCACTACCTCTTGCGCGAGGTCGCAGCCTTGTGGTGCTATTACTTGGGAGCGGTCTGATTGGACACGGAGGATCGCTCGTCTCGCTCTGCTAAGAAACGCTCTGTGTTCTCGACTCACGTCTCGGTTCATCAGGGGCTTGGATGCTCGTTGAGTTACGAGTTTGACTGGCTCTCAACGAGAGCCGAAACGTCTGAAAACTCTCACTCATTGTGGTCACTACTGAATCCGCAAAATGCCCATTTTGCTGCTGGACACGGGTTGTCACCAGACCTACTATCTTGCCCACATATCGCAATCGGATGTTTGCAACATTTGGTCGCTAGAGTCATGGTGAACTCTTGGGGGGTCCAAGGGTTTGGGGTGCGTTTCGAGGGGGGAATGTTTTATGGCAAATCGTTGGGGTCTGTTTTTGATGACGCTGGCCGTGCTGGGGTCGGCGTCGGTCTCTGAGGCTGGACATGGGCGCCGTTCGCGTTGTTGTCAGCCGGTGGCGTCGTGCTGTGCACCCGCTCCGAGCTGTTCGGCAATGCCAAGCGCGTGTGCACCAGCGTGTGCTCCCGCCATGGTCGAACAGACCGTGATGGAGCCGGTGATGGTCACGGAAACCCGCAAGGTTCAAGTGACTGAGTACAAGCAAGAGCAACGGGAACGCAAGTACACCGTTAGCCGTCAGGTGCCACGCACTGAGAGCCGTTCACGAACGGTTGCTTACAACGAGAACGAAGCCCGATCTCGCGAAGAGAAGTACGTCGTTCACAACCAAGTGACCGAGATGGTCGATCAGACCTATGCGGTGAGTGTGCCCTACACCGAAACGCGCAAGGCGACGCGCACGATTCACACGCCGGTCACCCGGAACGTCGAATCGACCTACATGGTCAACGTCCCTTACACCGAGACCCGCAAGGCGACTCGTACCGTCCACACACCGGTCACCCGGAATGTGGAACAGACCTACACGGTCAACGTTCCTTACTCCGAGACCCGCAAGGCAACTCGCACCGTGATGACTCCGGTCATGCGCAATGTCGAGCAGGCTTACACGGTCAACGTTCCTTACACGGAAACACGCAAGGCCACGCGAACCGTTCACACGCCGGTCACTCGGAGCGTGGAACAGTCTTACACGGTCAACGTCCCCTACACCGAGCAGCGCAATGGCACTCGCACGGTTTGGGAATGCGTCCCCACGGTTCAGACCCGCACGGTCTGCGAAGACCAAGGTCATTGGGAACAGCGTGCTGTTCCTGCCTCGAACGGTTGCCAGTCGTGTGGCGTAGTCGCTCACTGCTGCCAACCACGTCGTCATCATGCCTGCCACGGTTGTGGTAGCGGATGCGGCAATGGTTGTGGAAACGGCTGCGGACAAGCTGCCGTCGCTGCACCCTGCGGTGGTTGTGCAGCCATGCAAAATGTCTGGGTGCCCAGCGTCGTTCAACGCCAAGTTCAGTACACAGTCAACGTTCAACAGGCCAAGCAGGTTCCTTACACCTACAACGTCACGCTCTGCCGTCCGGAAACCCGGTCTCGCACCGTGCAGGTCTGTGAGACTGTTGCTTCACAGCAAGAGTACGATTATCAGGTTCAACTCTGTCGCCAAGAAGCTCGCTCACGCACCGTTCAAGTCTGTGACATGGTTGCTTCTCAACAAGAGTACAATTACCAGGTTCAACTCTGCCGCCAAGAAAACCGTACTCGCACCGTCCAAGTCTGTGAGACGGTCGCTTCTCAGCAAGAGTACGATTACCAAGTCGCTCTCTGCCGCCAGGAAGCTCGCACCCGCACGACTCAGGTCTGCGAGATGATCGCTTCTCAGCAAGAGTACGATTACCAAGTTCAACTCTGCCGCCAAGAAAACCGCACCCGTCAAGTGGCGGTTTGCAAGGTTGTTCCCGAAGAGAAGACTCGGACCGTCAACTTCACCGTTTGCGTTCCTAAGACTCGCGAAGAGCAATTCCAGGTCACCGTCTGCGACACCGTGAATGAAGACAAGACCGAGACCTACTCGGTTTGCGTCCCCGTCACCGTCGAGAAGGAAGTCCAAGTCCAAGTTTGCCAAATGGTCGCGAAGAAGATCATGGTTCCAGCGCGTGGTGGCTGTGCACCAGCCGCTCCTTGCTGCCGCTGATTTGATCGACAACGATTAAGTGAAGCAGTAAGACTGTTTCCAACGACGCCTCGTGTTGCAAGACACGAGGCGTTTTTTGTTGCGCACTTCGACAGCTTTACAATCGTGAGTCAGTGGAGTTTTCGACCAAGGCCGTTGATGATTCGCGAAAGTCGTCTCAAATTCTCCGCCAAGCTTGCTCGACTTGTTCGGCGCGGGTCTCCTGACCCCGCCGAAACGCCAGACCGAAGGTCTCCTCTTCGATCTTCGACATCGATAATGAACAGCCGCTTCTCCCCATCCTGATAAGGAACACCTCGATGAACCTCTTTGAGTCTTCCTACGATTCACTTCGCCGCGAGGTCTCTCGCCGTTCGTTCCTCACTCGCACGACGACAGGTATGGGCGCGATGGCACTCGCCTCGTTGCTTGACCCCAAGCTGCTGACCGCCGCTGAGGCCGTGTCCGCTTCACCGGCGAACACTCGCTGGCCGGGAATCGTCACGCCGCTGCATCGGCCGGCGAAGGCGAAGCGGGTGATTCATCTCTGCATGGCGGGAGGGCCGAGTCACCTCGAAACACTCGACTACAAGCCGGAGCTGGCCAAGCAGGACGGGCAGGCGATGCCCGAGTCGATCACGCAGGGGCAGCCGATCGCGCAGCTTCAGGGACAGAAACTGAAGTGCCTCGGTCCGCAGCACAAGTTCGCCAAGTTCGGACAGTCGGGACAGGAGATTTGCGATCAGTTCCCGAAGCTGGGCGCGGTGGCCGACGAACTGTGCATCATCCGGTCGCTGGTCACCGAGGCGATCAATCACGATCCGGCGCACACGTTCATGAACACGGGGACGTCGATCTCGGGTCGGCCCAGTATGGGTTCGTGGGCGTGGTACGGATTGGGTGCCGATTGCGAAGACCTGCCGGGTTACGTGGTGCTCACATCGACCGGCCGCAGTGGGCAGATGCAGCCGATCGCGTCGCGGCAGTGGCACAGCGGGTTCCTGCCGAGTCGCTTTCAGGGGGTGCGGTTCAACTCGAAGGGAGACGCCGTCTACTACATCAACAACCCGGCGGGAGTCTCGCGCGAGCAGCAGCGCGATGTCGTCGATGCGACCAACCAACTGAACCGGCTGCTCGACGCGAGCATCGACGATCCCGAAATCGCCACGCGGATCAACCAGTACGAGATGGCGTTCCAGATGCAGGCCAGCGTGCCCGATCTGATGGATCTGTCGAAGGAACCGAAGCACATCATGGAGCAGTACGGCTGCACGGGCCTCGACGGTTCGCTCAACGCGAATTGTTTACTGGCGAGACGCCTCGCCGAACATGGCGTGCGGTTCATCCAGCTCTATCACCGTGACTGGGACCATCACGGCGGAGTGCGAGACGGCATCGCGGGGATCGCCAAGGAAGTCGATCAACCGTGCGCGGCCCTCATCGCGGACCTCAAGCAACGTGGGATGCTGGATGAAACGCTCGTCGTCTGGGGCGGCGAGTTCGGCCGCACCCCGATGGCCCAGGGCAACGGCCGCGATCACCACATCAAAGGCTTCTCAATCTGGATGGCAGGCGGCGGCATCAAGGGAGGGATCAGCCACGGCCAAACCGACGACTTCGGCTACAACGCGGCAGTCGATGTCGTCCACGTCCACGACCTCCATGCGACGATCCTGAATCAACTCGGCATCGACCACAAACGCCTCACCTACAAATTCCAGGGCCGCGACTTCCGCCTGACCGACGTGAGCGGCAATGTGATTGAGAAGATTCTGGCGTGAGGCGGACACTGCAATTGCCCTGCTTGATTGCCGCGATAGACTGTCCGCGAATCGAAATTCTGATCTTGGGAGTGTTTCAATGATTGCCACTGCTGCGGAACCACTGGTGACACTGGCCGACTTGATGGATCGGATCGGCAATGTGCCGTTGAACCGCGTTCGCCTGCATCCGTCACCCGGAACCGCAACCGTTGAGGACGTGTTGCGACTCTGTGATCGCGAACCGAAGTGCCTGTGTGAGTTGGTCGATGGTGTCTTGGTGGAGAAGGTCATGGGAACGCCAGAATCGAGATTGGCATTTCGGCTTGGTCAAATATTGCAAAATTATCTCGACGAGCATGACCTCGGCATCCTCACCGGAGCCGATGGTCCGCTGCAGATACTGTTCGATCAGGTCCGTTTCCCTGATGTCGCCTTCATTGGCTACGACCGCATTCCCGAAGGAGCCAACGCGGAGACCGCGGTCCCCGATTGGATCCCCACCATCGCTGTCGAAATCCTCAGCCCGAGCAACACGAAGTCCGAGATGACCCGCAAGCTACAAGACTACTTTGAAGCGGGAGTCGAACTCGTCTGGTACGTCGATCCGCCAACCCGAACCGTCCGCGTCTACCACTCGCCCACCGACGTTGCGACGCTGACCGACCAGGACGAACTGACCGGCGAACAAATCCTCCCCGGCTTCCGCCTCGCCATCGGCAACTGGTTCGACCGCGCCCTCCGCATTCGCCCGAACGCCTGAAAGCAGCTTCCACAACCACGCATCAACTTGGCATCGACCACAATCGCCTCACCTACAAATTCCAGGGCCGAAATTTCCGCCTGACCGACGTGAGCGGCAATGTGATCGAGAAGATTCTGGCGTGAGGGACTAAACATTGTGACGATGCCTCTTGGCCGATTAGAGCGAGTCGAACTACGAAATGTGTGGATGAGCGAGTCGAGCGGGTTCACACCTTGGCTCGCTCGCGAAGAGAACATTGCCATTCTCGGTGATGCGATTGGCATTGAACTCGAAGTCGAAGCAACCGAGAAAGATGTTGGTCCTTTCCGTGCGGATATCCTCTGCAAGGACACTGCCGATGGTTCATGGGTGCTGGTCGAGAATCAGCTTGAGCGGACGGACCACACTCATCTCGGGCAATTGGTGACTTATGCGGCCGGTTTGCAGGCGGTGACGATCGTCTGGATAGCACAACGATTCACGGAAGAACACCGCGCGGCTTTGGACTGGTTGAACGAGATCACCGACGGTCGGTTTCGTTTCTTCGGATTAGAAATTGAGTTATGGCGCATAGGTGATTCACCCGTCGCGCCAAAGTTCAACGTAATATGCCAGCCGAATGACTGGACACAGACAGTGACTCGAGCTGCGGGCAATATCGAATCAGGAGAGTTGTCCGAGACTAGACGGGGTCAATTGGAGTATTGGACTGCGTTCCAGCAAACTCTGACAGATCGGCATTCGACTGTGCGTGGTACCAAGCCACTCGCACAAAACTGGAATAACTTCGCGATCGGCCGGTCCAATTTCGGATTGCAGACATTTGCAAATTTTCGCGACAAGCGTATTGGAGTTATTCTTGTTTGTGGCGGGGAAAAAGCGAAGGAGAATTTCTCTCGAATCGTTCAGCAACGTGAGCAGGTTGAACTGGCGATTGGACAATCGCTTGAATGGCGAGAGATGCCGGAGAAGAAAGAAAGCCACGTGACTTTGCGCCGGAGCGACTGCGATCCATCTCAGCAATCAGATTGGCAGAGTCAGCACAGATGGCTGGCGGACACACTTGAAGCCTTTGATCGTGTGTTCCGCCCGATCATCAAATCGTTTTCGTTGTAATCGGGAAAACAAACCGGCATTGATGGGGCATAGTCAAGTAGGGTGTGTCGAGTCTTCGAGACGCGCCAGTTCATCCTACGCTCGTTGATGTGGTGCGTCTCGCAAAGCCTCGACTGCACCCTATGGAACTCCGCACGCCCAACGTGACTATTTCTCTAAGGTTTGAGTAAATGCCGGTGTTGAAACAAGAGATGCTATTTGACATCGATGAAATTCCCATCGCCGGGCGCGATGCTGCATCGTCAACGTTCATCGACAATATGAAGTTACCCGTTCACGGTTGGATTCGTTACAGCGCGGGGTTCTCGGCCGAGTGGGTCCAGTCGGTGATTCGCGAGAAGGGGTGCGGATCGGCAACGCGAATCTTCGATCCATTCACGGGGAGTGGTACGACGCTTCTTGCCGCCGAACAACTTGGCATCGAAAGCTGTGGTTTGGAGGCGCATCCGTTTGTCGCTCGCATGGCGGAAGCGAAACTCGCCTGGCGCAGCGATCCCGAGGCGTTTCGCTCGTTGGTCAAGAAAATCAAAGCCGTCGCCGGCTCGGCGACGCCAGAACTGGATGGTTATCCAAAGCTGATTCGCGAGTGCTATGACGACGAAACGCTGACGGCGTTGGACGGGCTGCGGCAAGCGGTGATCGCGCTTGACGATGGTTCTCCGAGTGCGAAGCTGGCGTGGCTCGCGCTGACGAGCATCTTGCGAAAGTGTTCGCACGCAGGGACCGCTCAATGGCAGTATGTGTTGCCGAAAAAATCGAAGAGCGAACCGCAGTCGCCGGATGCCGCCTTCGACAACCTCAGTCGTGTGATTCATCGCGACATGCTGAACTTCGCGGATCGAACCGGGCCAGTCGCGCGCTTGATTCAAGGGGATGCTCGCACCTGCGAAGGAGTGCCAGATGGGTCCGCCAATCTGGTTGTGACCTCACCACCGTACCCGAACAATTTTGACTACGCCGACGCAACGCGGCTGGAAATGTCATTCTTCGGCGAATTGCGAAGCTGGTCCGAACTCCAATCGAAAGTTCGCCGCCATCTGCTCCGGTCGTGCAGCCAGCATGTGCCGGAGCGGACCATCAACCTCGCGGAGATTCTGGCCGATCCGGTACTCGAACCCATTCGCGCAGAGATCACCGACATCTGCCAACAGCTTGCTGAAGTTCGGTTGACGAAGGGTGGCAGGAAGACTTACCACTTGATGGTGGCCTGTTACTTCTTGGATTTGGCCAACGTGTGGCTGTCGTTGCGCCGTGTTTGCGATTCACCCAGCGATGTCTGCTTCGTCGTGGGCGATTCCGCGCCTTATGGTGTTTACGTGCCAGTCATCGACTGGCTGGGCCGCCTTGCCGTGGCGGCTGGTTTCAAGAGCTTCCGCTTCGAGCGAACTCGTGACCGCAACGTCAAATGGAAGAACCGCAAACACCGCGTCCCGCTCTGCGAAGGCCGCCTGTGGGTGCAGGGCTGAAAAGACACGATGGCACAGTCTCCCTCCCACCGCTTCGGCCAAATTATCGGCGAGGTTCTCGAATCCGCGATTCGCGGGCCGCTCGAAGACCTCTGCCACCGACATGGCTTGTATCTCGACTCGAAACATCCACGATCCGCTCGGAATGGCCGCAACAAAGTCGCGTGGAAAGACCTCAAGGGAAATACACACGACTTGGACTATGTGATTGAGTTCGGTGGCACTGAAGACACCTTGGGCATTCCGAAAGCCTTCATTGAGATTGCGTGGCGACGCTACACGAAGCACTCGCGCAACAAGGCCCAAGAAATTCAAGGGACGATCATTCCGCTGGTGGAAAAGTATCATGAGTCCCATCCGTTTCTGGGTGTAGTCTTGGCCGGAGTCTTCACGGAAGGGTCACTGACTCAACTTCGATCTCACGGCTTTCGAGTCCTCTACTTTTCCTATGACAGCGTCATCACCGCATTCGCAACTGTCGGAGTCGATGCCGCCTTTGATGAAGAAACGCCGGATCGCGAAGTGGCGCAAAAGATCGCCCTGTTTCAGGCTCTTTCGGCACGCAAGAAACTGCGAATCGCCGAGTCATTGCGACAACAACGCGCATTGGACTTGGCCGAGTTCATCGCATCCTTGGAAGTCTCATTGAACCGCCGCATCATCGCAGTCTACGTCTGGCCCCTCCACGGCGAATCGCACGAATTGCCCGATCCGAATGCTGCCATTTCCTTTCTTGAATCACACCAGCAAGACAACGTCTCGCGGCTGTTCGTCCGATACGAGATAAGCGTTCGCTTCAGCAACGGTGACGAGATTCGCGGGCAATTCTAGTCGAAAGTGACGGCCATCGAGTTTTTGAAAGGGCTTCGCTAGGCCGTGTTGACATT
This sequence comes from Schlesneria sp., assembly GCA_043743205.1. Classification (GTDB taxonomy): domain Bacteria; phylum Planctomycetota; class Planctomycetia; order Planctomycetales; family Planctomycetaceae; genus Schlesneria. The sequence goes on along the minus strand of JAYTXB010000231.1, from coordinate 952 downwards.
CACGCCAGCCAAGTAGGGTGCGTCGAGTTTTCGAGACGCACCAGTTCAACCTATGCACGTAGAGTTGGTGCGTCTCGCAAAGCCTCGACGGCACCCTACGGAAGACCGACTCATTGGAGAGGCGTAATGACCATTAACGAAGTGCGAGACCGAGCCTTGGAGCTTTCACGCGAAGAGCGGGAACTGTTGGGGGATCGAACTTCTCAGCAGCCTCGAATCGCCGGAGACACAGGCCGAAGTGGATGCCGCTTGGGCTGAGGAAATCCTCGCGCGATCCGAGGCGTACCGGAGCGGCAAGGGGCAGGCATTGGACAGTGCGAGGACTGTCCAACGACTCAGGCCACGATTGGCCGCTGGTCAGCCAAGGTAGCCCTGTCGCTCCGCGACAGGTAGCGCGATTGCGTGATATGGCTCTGCTCCGACCGGGCGTCATTTCAAGGGGAGGTATTCCGCCTCGCGCTTCCTCTCGCGGAGCGAGAGGGCTACCTTGAAATCCGCACGCCCGAACTTGGTGCCGTAGGTTAGGCGAGCGATGCACCTCGCAACTGGCACCCCGGCGCGATTCGTGAGAGACCGCATGGAAACGGATCGAACCGAATATCAGTACGACGAAGTAGAGGCCGAGTCCGTTGTCTCCGATTGGGCGTTCGGATGGGGAGTCATGCTGGCGGTCGGCTGGTTTGTGTTTGAGCTGACCGCCGAGCCTCGATTCGGCATCGCGGCAACCTGTACGAAGTTGATGTGGAACGACATCAAGACGGGGATCTGGTGGCTGAAGCGTGATCCGTGGCGTCAGCGCGGGATTTGCGGGATGACGTTGCTCGTGATCCGTGCGACCGCGAAATATGCGTTCACGCTGATTGCGATCGGCTGCGTCATGTCAGGTCTTGTTGAACGCGAGAAAAAGCTCGAAGACACCACGTTTGCATTCACCGTTCTCACGGGAGGATTC
>JAYTXB010000230.1:0-6736 GCA_043743205.1 Schlesneria sp. | reverse complement strand
CTCTGTGTTGTCTGCTTATTATTGCCAACTGCGCCTCATCATTCGTGGCGATGCTCTGCTTGGACCGACCGTGAACATCACGAACATGCTGACTCTGCCAACTCGGCCTCATCAATCTAGCACGACCAAAATGGACAGAATCAATTGAGGCCGCGTACCACCCCGTCTTGTCGGCGGAGCGACAAGACAACAGTAGGCAAATCGGTCCGTCGCTTCCAAGTGCGGGCCGCACGTGAGGCAATGGTTGTACGAGTTGGCTTGCTTAGAGTAACTAGCCAAGTCACCCGCAGCGTGAGATTAGAAGTTGCGTTATTCGTTGAACTGAAATCGTCTTCGCCCCAACGGGGCCTCGGAAACCAGCCCAGGGCCAGCGAATCCTGTGAGCGCCGCCCTAGGGTTGCTGCAAGGCAGAGTATTGTGCCCTGAAGGGGCAGGGGAAATTGGAGCCAGACCATCCGTCCTGACAATGTCCGCTCCGTCAAAACTCCTGTGCCCCGACAGGGCACGATCATCACACATCGACAACCCAGGGCGGCGCTCGCTGAGGCTCGCTGGCCCTGGGCTGGTATCCGAGGCCCCGTTGGGGCGAAAACAAGATCAAGAACCCGCAGCCTTACGGCGTGCGGCTCGCCAAGTCCTCATTCGTGACCGCGCGAGGTATAACCAAAACGTGAGCGAGGGACGGTGGTGTTTTGAAATGTTCGAGAAATACGTTCCTCGCTCACGCTTTTAGAAGTTGCACATTTCGGAGTCGCAAAGCGACGGAAGCAAATAGCCTTGGGCGTGAGCCCAAGGATTCGAGCGAGATTGATCGGAATGAGCCGCGAAGCGGCGGCAGATTCGAGACCCAGCATTGCTGCCGCCGCTTCGCGGCTCATTGCCCACACTTAACCCCTTCCTCGGGCTCACGCCCGAGGCTATTTGCTACCGTCGCTTCGCGACTCAAGAATTTGTGCAACTTCTAAACTCATGCTGCGGGTGACTTCCAATTCCCTTGTTCAACGGGCTGCGACGCGCGTGTTAAATTCATGACACTCTCCCTTCGATTGCCGTGTGTTATCTCAGTCTGCTGGTTGCTCACGGGCTGCCATCCCGTGACCACACCGTCGAGACCCACCGCGTCTGCGCCATCGCCAAATCACAAGGCCTCTCCCGCACTCGCTCCGGCGAATTCGTCTGCTGTGGCTTCCGCCACGAAGATTCGATTTGAAGATCGTACTTCTCAAGCCCGCATCCACTTTACCTACCACAACGATGAGGAGCGCCAGCAGTTCGCGATTCTGGAGATGATCGGTGGCGGGATTGGGGCCCTCGACTACGACGGTGATAGTAGGCTCGATCTGATGTTTGCGGGGGGAGGCCGCTACACCGCGGACAGTCTGATCGGACTTCCATCAGCGTTGTTTCGCAATCTGGGCGAGGGGGCGTTCGATGAGGACCGCTCGTTCGCGGATGTCACATTGTCAGCCCAGTGCGGATCGGCCACTCACTACAGCCACGGCATCAGCGTCGCCGACTTCAACGAGGACGGTTTTCCGGATCTGCTTGTCACGGGCTATGGCGGAGTGATGCTTTATCGCAATGAGGGTGATGGCACATTCACCGATGAGACCGCCACGTCCGGCTTATGCGAAACGTTGTGGAGCGTCGGCGCGGCGTGGGGCGACCTGAATGGAGACGGTACGCTCGATCTCTATGTCGCGCACTACATGAACTGGTCGCGATCGAACAATCCGCACTGCGACGGGCCGACCGGGGTGCGAGACTCCTGTCCGCCTCGTCTGTTTGAGTCGTTGCCGGATGCAGTTTATTTCGGCAACGGAGAGGGGGCGTTTCGAGATGCGACGCTCGAAGTGGGGCTGAGAACGGATGGTAAGGGGTTGAGTGTTGTTCTCGCAGATCTCGATCTCGATGGCGATCTGGATGTCTACGTGACGAACGATGCCGAGCCGAATTTTCTCTACGTGAACGATGGTCATGGGCGGCTCGAAGACATCTCGTTGTCGAGCGGCACGTCGGTCAGTGATCGTGGCACACCCGATGCGAGCATGGGCGCGGACATCGCCGACTTCAACGCGGATGGGCTACCCGACATCTGGGTCACGAACTATGAGAATGAGAACTTCGCCCTCTATCGCAATCTCGGGCAGGGGATTTATCGGCACGTCAGTCAGTCGGTCGGCATCGCCGCGATCGGTGATGTTTACGTTGGCTGGGGGACGCGCTTCTTCGATGCCGATTTGGATGGAGACGAAGACCTCGTCGTTGCCAACGGCCATGTGAATTGGTTTCCCAAGCTCAGCCCGAAGCGACAGCATCCGCTGCTCTTGGAAAGTCAGGCAGGACGACGCTTCGTCAACGTGGCGTGGAATGGCGGCGACTACATGTCCTCACCACATCAGGGACGCGGCCTGGTGACGGGCGATTGGGATGGCGATGGAGACGAAGACCTCGCCATCTCCCACATCAACGAACCGGTTGTGGTCCTCACCAACGAGACTCGTCGTTCAGGCCATTGGCTCGCGGTGCGAGTGATCGGTCGCGACTCGTGTCGGTCGTCGATTGGAGCGATCGCCACGACAACGATCTCCGGCACGAAGCAAACTCGGCACGTGCGTGGCGGTTCCAGCTTTGCCTCCACCAGCGACCTCACGCTCCACTTCGGCTGCGGCGATGTGGAGCAGGTCGATGAACTGAAAGTCACATGGCTCTCGGGTCGTACCGTCGTTCTGCATGACGTTCCTTGCAATCAGCGACTCACGATTGTTGAACCACCACCAGCCGCTTCAGTTGACGGACCGCAATTGTGATGCGACGAACTTTCCTTTTGCTCGCGGTCCCTTCAATCGGCTGTTTGCTGGTTGGATTGGTTGCCGTGCTCGTGTCACGCTCAGCCCCGGTCGCGTCGCCGACCTTGGCGGATGGACTGCGCGCGGTTGAGACTCGCGATGCGATGGCTGTCGAGCGGATTGCTAGCAGCTTGCAGGCGGCGGGATCGAAAGACGAAGCCCGTTTTCTGCGAGCGTCTTGGCTCAGCAGTCGCGGTCGTTTCATCCAAGCAATGCAGCTCCTCACACCAACGATGTTCGAGGGACCGCTCAAGCCGGAAGCATTGCTGTTGGCTGGGCAGTCGCTGTTTGAACTGAAGGAGTTCGAGCAGGCGGAAGCAGTTCTCAAACGATTGACGACGGACTTTCCTGATGATGTTGCCGCCCATCGACTCCTCGCCGTCATCTACTTCGACTTGAGGTCACACACGCTGACGATGAACGAATTGCGACATGTCCAACGACTCGATCCGACTGACTACCGGCCGCATCATCTCGCCGGTGTCATCTTGTCCGATGACGAGCGCTTTCAAGATGCGATCGAACAATTTCAGTTGGCTCTCACCAAGCAGCCCGCTCTCGAAGTGAGAACGACGATCCGTCACGCGCTAGCTCAATCGCTGATGCGGAACCGTGACTATCGTGGTGCGATCGCGATACTGACGGCTGAGCCGGCACCGCCCGAATCGGAAGCGTTGCTCGCCGAGTGTCAGCTCAGCCTCGGTGACGCGGCGGCGGCGGGCAACATCGTTGACCGGCTCCTCGCGTCCCATCCCGATCTAGCCAGCGCGATGAAAGTGAAGGCTCGTTTGTGTGAAGACGCGGGCGAGGTAACGCACGCCATCGGGCTGATGGAGCGAGTCGTCGTGGCCGAACCGTTTGATGTGGAGAGCCGCCATCGGATGGCCGTTCTCTACGGAGCTGCCGGTCAAGTCGAGGCTCATGCCACCGCCCAAGCCGAATACCAGCGGGTCTACAACCTGCATACGCGACTCGTCGGATTGAACGTCCAAGCCGATGCCGACCCTGACGCAGTGGCTCCGCGCCGCGAGTTGTCCGAAGTTTGCCAAGCCCTCGGACGAAACGAGCTTGCCCAAGTCTGGCAACAAGCGGCAGACCGCTGCGAACGCCGAGTCAAACTAAACGCCGCCACTCCGCTGCATCATCCGGAAAAAAAAGACTGAACCACGAATGACACGAATCAGAAATGGCGGGGAGAGAGGAGAACTCGTTTGAGGCAATCGGGAAATGTGATTTGTCCGAACTGTGCTGGTAACGCACCCTGAAACTAGGACGCTTCCTTTCGTCTTGATTCGTATCATTGGTACTACTGACTATTTCGCTCTTCGCTTGGCGAGAAGATTTTCCAACAGGAAGTCGATCAACTATTCGCGGGAGCATTCCAGACAACCACGGAAAACACGGAAGTTCACGGAAAGAAGAGCGGAGATTGAACCACGAAAGACGCTATTCCGCGTGCGGCCCAAACTGAGTCGTCGAACTGCGTGGGCCACGCGGTTAAACGATGCAAAAACCTGAGTTGTAACCGCGTGAAGTATAAAGGCGCGAAATAGGGAAGAGGACGCGGAAGAAGGCTCAATCAAGAATCTCTTCCGTGGTTCTGAATTCTTCCTTCCTTTCCGTGCCTTCCGTGGTTCGGACTCTGCTCTTGAGTTGCGGGCCTCCCGCGCTGGGAGATTCGTGGTTCCGCCTGCTCTTTGCCCGAGACCGCTCGCTTGATAAGACCCGCACGACATGACGAACCCGCCCGCTTCTGCCAACAATGAGGTTCCGTTGAGTACCGTATCGACGAACGCACCACCGCTCAGTACGACACTCGCGCGACGTTCCTGGCGACGCCGAACTGTCATCGGCATTCTGGTCGCGCTGTTCACGGTTACGCTGCTCACGCCGTTCGCTTGCAAGTGGTTCGCGCGCCGTGAACTTCATGCTCAACGTGCCGAGTCCGCCATCCGTTGGTTGCAGTTCGCTCAACGAGTCGCGCCGCGCGATGGAGAGATCGAGTTCTGGCTGGCTCGGTCTTATCGCCAGCTCGGGCACATGGACTCCGTGCGAGAACACCTTGACCGTGCCTTCCAATTGAAGCACTCGGTCCAAGCACTGGAGCGTGAGCAATGGTTGTCTCTCGCGCAGACTGGTCAACTCGCGGTGGCCGAACCGCATCTCAGCCAGTTGCTGATGGACACGCGGGGGGATGGCGCCGAAATCTGTGCGGCATTCGCCAGCGGCTTTCATCGCGTGCATCGCATCGACGAGGCCGTCCGACTGTTGAACGTCTGGATCGCCGATGAGCCGACCCATCCGCATCCGCACTTCTTGCGTGGACGGATCAACGTCGAAGCCGCCAAGACCTCCGATGCCGAACGAGATTTTCGTCGTGCTCTAGACCTCGAACCTCACCATGCCGAAGCCGCACTGAGACTCGGGATGATTCTGATCGAACGGTCTCGTCCCCAAGAGGCTCTGCCGTTCTTCGACATCGCCGAGCGCGATCCGAAGCAACGTTCCCTCGCACGGCGGTATCGGATGAAAAGTCTCAAGCGATTGGGGCGAATTGACGAAGCTCGGCAACTTGCCGCAGAGTTACTTGCGACAGTCAGCAACAACCCCGACGTGCTACTCGAAGCGGGGCTGTTGGAAAGCGAAGCGGGTGAATTCCAAGTCGCCATCGAGCACCTGCAATTGGCCGATCGACTGCGTCCTCATTCCCCGTCGATCGCCCAAGCGCTGGCCATCGCGTTCCGCAGCGCGAACCGCGTTGATGAAGCGCTACCGCTGCTGGAGTTCGCCCGCGTCGCCAATGAGCAACTGGCGAGAGCCGTCACGCTAGTCGCTCGCGTCGATCGCAATCCACGCAATACGGAGGCGCGCTGTGAGATCGGCCGCATCTATCTTGAGTACGGACTTCCTGAAGAGGGCGTCACATGGCTGCATGGCGCTCTCAACTTCGATCCGAACAATCGAACCGCTCATGCACTGCTGGCCGACTACTACAAAGCTCGCTCAAGTGAGTCTGTGACGTTCGCCAAGTTCGCAATCGAACATCGCAGGCAAGCGGAGCCATGACCCACTCACGCTACATCACTTCGCACGACTAAGAACCTGCGCTTCAATAGTTGTCGGAGTTTGGTGAGCCAGGTGCCCTGAGGCCCCGGACTTTTTGGCGAAGAACCCGGGGCCTTACGGCACCCGGCTCACCTCGAACTTCGGATTGATGCCGCCAGTTGTTCCTGTGCCGATCTTCATTCTTGGCTTTGATTCGTGGAGATTCGTTGGATTCGTGGTTCAAACTCTTCTCTTGGATTGCGGGCTTCCCTCGCTGCGGACTTCGTCTCCCCGCGATTGAAGAGTAGCGTGACCGATGTTCGCTTCGGATCGGGCGTCTCATGGAAGCTTCCGACGGCGATGTCGAGACGGCGGTCGCCGTCGAAGTCGCCGAGGACCATTGCCGCGTGGATCGGGTGGCCGGTGCGGATCGGGTGTCGTTGAAACTGGCCCGGTTCGGTTTGTTCGAGCCAGACGATCGCATCGAGCGTGGCACGGTCTTCGTCGCGAGCCAGCTTCGTCGGGACGAGCGCTGCGGCGACGATGTCGAGATCACCGTCGCCATCCAGGTCTCCCGGCAACGCCCGATGGACTCCCGGCAGCAGCGTCAACTGGTGCGTGACGAAGGGAAATGAGCCTTTGTTCTCCAACCAGATCACACCATGAAACGGCTTGATGAGGAACGAGTCGAACGTGTCGCCGTTCGTGTAGAGCACGTCGATGTCGCCGTCCCGATCGAGGTCGGTCAACTCGATGCCGCTCGAACCGAATGAAGGGTCGGGAGCTGCGAACAACGTCACTCGTTCAAATCCGTCGGGCCGATTGAGGAACGCCACCACGGT
>JAYTXB010000229.1:0-3334 GCA_043743205.1 Schlesneria sp. | reverse complement strand
CTGGAGACAGACCTCACGCTGGGTCTCGCGAATTTTCAACACGGTGTCGAAGCGGAACGGGACGGACATGATGCTGGTCCTCACGGCAAGTTGCGGAGTTGGTTCAGATCATTCAAACAGGAGATGGCTTGAGCGAGCGTGGCGCACTCGCCTCGGTCTTGTTGCAGGAAAGTTTGGATTGGCTCTTGGAGACGGAGGGCGGCATCGACGAGGGCGTTTGCGCCCGATTGGTAGGCGCCGATCGAGATCAAGTCTTCCGCCTGTCGATGTGCGGAGAGGAGTTGCCTTAGCGAGATCGCGGCTTGACGGTGTTCGGTCTGCGTCACATCGACCATCAGGCGCGAGAGGCTGGCGAGGACATCAATGGCCGGGAAATGCCCGTGTTCTGCCAGCTTGCGGCTCAAGACCACATGGCCATCCAGCGTGCCGCGTACGGCGTCGGCGATCGGTTCGTTGGTGTCGTCCCCTTCGACGAGGACCGTGTAAAAGCCGGTGATGCTGCCACTTGCCAAGCGACCGCTCCGTTCGAGCAGTCTCGGCAATAATGAGAAGACGCTTGGAGGATAGCCACGCGTGGCGGGAGGCTCGCCCGCTGCAAGACCGATCTCACGTTGCGCCAGTGCGAACCGCGTCACGCTGTCCATGACGAGCAACACGTCGCGGCGGGTGTCTCGAAAGTATTCGGCGATCGCGGTGCCGAGGTACGCCGCACGGAGTCGCAGCACGGCGGGATCGTCTCCCGTCGCGACCACGACCACGCTGCGAGCCAGTCCCTCGGGGCCGAGGTCGCGTTCAATGAACTCGCGCACTTCGCGACCGCGCTCACCGATGAGCACGACCACGTTTACGTCGGCCTCGGTCGCGCGGGCCATCTGCCCGAGCAGTGTGCTCTTGCCGACCCCACTCCCGGCGAAGATGCCCAAGCGTTGGCCTCGTCCACACGTCAACAAGCCGTCGATCGCGCGGATGCCCGTTGCCAATGGTTGGTCGATGCGCGAACGCTGCATGGGCGAGATCGTTTGTCCTTGCAACGAGACTCGATGCGGCAAGACCGCAGGGGGGCGACCGTCAAGGAACCGTCCGCGACCGTCGATGATCCGACCCAGCAGTCCATCTCCAACACGTGCTCCGGGGACCGACTGCTTCAGGACGCAGGCCGTTCCGCGCCGGATGCCATGCAGATCGCCATACGGCAGCAGCAGCGTGTCGTCACCCGAGAATCCGACGACCTCCGCTTCGACACTCGCCCCATGTTCGGTCTCCAACTTCGCGACCGCTCCCAACGGGGCCGGGAAGCCCGCGACGGCCACGGTCAGCCCAATGATCTTCGACACACGACCGCGCAGCCCCACCGGCATCGCACGCTGAATGTGGTCGATGAGAGTGGAGGGTCGATCATTGAGGGTCGAAGGCATGGCGGGTTGAGGGTCTAGGGTTGAAGGTTGAGTGGCAGAAAAGAAGAGGGATCGTCATGCGTAGCGTGGGGTCGTTGGAATGAGGTGGTTGGCTTTCCCATCAACCCTCCACCATCGACCTTCAACACTTCCTCACCCTTCGATCAATTCTTCGGCGAGCCGCTCCAGCATGGTTTCGACGCGCGCGTCGATCTCACCGTGCAGCGTTTGAATTCGGCAACCGCCACGTGCGACGAGCGGATCAGGGATGAGTGTTGAGTCCGCACAGGCGGTGAGCGATTCGACGATTCTCGGGGCGCGGTCGCCCCACGCGGCAAGGTCTTCCGGATGGAGATGAACCGACACACGCGGCTGCCCGGCGGCGAGTCGCAGCGCGTCGGCGATCATGCCCGAAGCCAGTTCAGGTCGTGTGGCAATCTGCGATTTGAGCAATTTCTCGGCGATGGCCACTCCCACTCGAACGGCCGTCTGTTCCCAGCGAATCAGCCAGCGATCTCGCTCTGCTTGCAACGCTTCGGCGGCGGCACGCAACGCGGGGAGAGCCGTCTCCAATTGAGCGTCTACTTCGCGTGCGGCGGCGACGTGTGCGAGTTGCTCGACTTGTGATTGTGATTCGCGCAGCCCGGCTTCGCGCGCGGCAAGTCGCGTCTGTTCGTGCAGCGCAGCGACTTCGTGGCGAGCCTGTTCGAGGAGCGCGTCGGCTTCACGGCGAGCCATCGCCAAGACGGAGTCCGCCTCGTGTCGCAGATCGACGAAGTTGAACGCCGCGCGCGCCGCGAGGTCGCGGGCCGCGCCTCCTTTCACGATGCGAGCGATGGTCATGAGGGCCTCGATGGAAACAGGAGTGGGGTTGGAATCGGGTTGGTCTCGGAAGTCTTTGTAGGGTGTGTGAAGTCTTCGGAGTGCATCCGCTTTAACACCCAAACAGGTGTGTTCCGAAGACTTCACACACCATACCGCTCTCTCGCTTTTCTTCAGACAGGTAGCGCGATCATTCCGGCATCTTCCAGTCGGCGGATGCTGTCCGCGATCTGTTGTCTGACGGCAGTCATTTCACTGAGCCGGATCGGGCCGAGTGATTCCATTTCGTCTTTCATCGCTTGAGCCACGTGCGGCGAGAGGCAGCCCAGCACCTTGCGTCGCACTGCCTCGGGACTGACTTTGAGAGCCATCGCCCATTGACGGTCGTCGGTTTCTTGCAGGATCAGTCGCAGGGTATCGGCATCTAATTTGAGCAGGTCGTCGAACGAGAACAACGTCTGACGGAGTTCACTCGCAAGGTCCGCACTCTGGTCATCAAGCGCAGCGAGCAACGAGCGGCTCGTGGTACGCGGCGACTCGCGCAGCAGTGCGGCCGCGCGGGAGAGGCCTCCCTTGCGAACGGTCGGTTGGCCGATGCGCGACTTCAACGAGGCGGCAATGTCGGCGAGAATTTCCGGATCGGTGGGACCGAGCCGCGCGATCCGTTGCAGTACGTCGGCCTGTCGATCGACGGGGAACATGGCTAGGACGGCGGCCGAAAGTGCGGGGGGTAACTGAGCCGCGACGACCGCAATCACCTGCGGAGACTCGTCGATCAGCAGTGGTCGAATGTCGTCGGCATGACGCCTGGTGAGGAACGCGAACGGCCCGGCATCGCGCGTCTGTTCGACTCGCTCTTGAATCGGTGCGGCCGCGTCATCTCCCACTGTCTGCGCGAGAAGTTGTCGAGCCGACTCGGGACCACCACGTCGCAGACGCGGCATCGTGTGGAACTGTGATCGGAACTCCGACAGCACTGTGTTTTGTTGTTCGAGTGTGACTTCTTCGGCCTCCGCCACAGCCAACGTCGCTCGCTCAACCAACTCACGCGGCAAATGCCCGAGTACCTGCGCCGCCAACGATTGGTCGAGGCTGAGGAGCAGGATCGCGGCTTTGTG
>JAYTXB010000228.1:0-1947 GCA_043743205.1 Schlesneria sp. | reverse complement strand
TGCGGCTTGCTGCTCGAAGGACGCGACTTGCGCACCGAGGCCGAGGTGCTCATCAAGACGACGCTGCGCTATGACGGCCTGATCGAGTACGCCCGCTGTCGCGACGAAGACGGGTTTCGCAAGAAGCTGACCGACCATCGCAAGCAGCTTCAGACCGAGCGACGGATCATGGTGTTGCTCAAGAATCGAGGCTGTAACAGCATCCCCAACCCGAACGACTACGTCTTCGATTGGAACCCCCGATTGAGTGAGCCGATCGCAGGGGAAGCCGGCGCTTGGCAGTTCCAAGACGAAGCCCTCTTGTCGTCGGAGCCGTATCTCATCATGGAACGGATGGAGGGACGACCGGTCACCGAAGCGATCGGTCGCGGGATGAAGGAACCGCTGGCACTCCACGTTCTCGCCCAAGTCTGCCATGTCTTGGCGGAACTGCATGTTCCGGTGATGCGCGACGGTCGCGAATGGCAACTCGTCTATCAAGACTTGAAGCCCGACAATGTGCTGCTCGGCAATCACGAGGCGGTGTCGCTGCTCGATCTCGGCGGCTGCCGCTTGATGTTCGGCAACATGGTCGGCAGCAAGGGAGCGTTCACGCCCGGCTACTGCCCCCCCGAATGTCAGACCAGCGACCGGATGACTCCCACCACCGATGCCTACACCGTCGGCAGCACGCTGTATCACATGCTGACGGGGATCGAACCGCGCACCTTGCTCGGCTCGACCGCACTGACTGGCGGGCCTCAATCGGTCCCGTTCCGCAACTGGGACTGGCCCACGCTCGAAGCGAAAGTGACTCCGATGACGTACCACTTTGTAAGACGCTGCCTCGCCGAACGAGCCTCCGAACGACCGGCCGATGGTCGAGCGTTGTGCGCAGAGATTGCCGTGTTGAGAAAGCAGTGAGAGGTCATTGGGGGAAATGCTCGTTCGGCGCGAGTCTCCTTCAGACTTCCAAATGACCAATGACCTCCCCTTTTCCCTTTCGGGCTCACCCACAAAATGAAGCTGCCGGTCGGGGCAAGATTGCCTCACGACTTTGCCGACATCCCGGCGAACGAACCTGACATCATCCAACGCAATCGCTCGCTGTACCGCGTCACGCAGGTGCTGCACGAGACTGCGTGGTCGTGTCTCTATCGCGGCAAGAAGGTCTTCCGAAACTTTGAGTTCACCAAGGGACTGCTCTCCGAAGCGACCGACGAGGAATGCCTCGATGTCCTGATTCGCACGGTGTCATACCCGACCGTCGATGATCTGGAGTACGTCCGTCAGCGGCGCGATCACGCGAAGTTTGAAGCGCAGCGTGTCCTCGGTTCGCGCTGCACCAGCCTGATCGCCGAACCGCTCGACTACATCGAACTTCGTAACGAGCAGGATCAGTTCACTTTCTCGCGCGCGAGGAAGATGGTCTCGTCGGAACCGGTGTTGGTGTTTGAGACCATTCAGGGAGACAACCTCGCGCGGTGGCGACAGGCCGCACAGACCGACCTCGTGCGCGGCATCAGCGTCGTCGGACAGACGTTGCAATTTCTCGACACGATGCACGGCACGGGCTTGTTGCTCAATGTCCTCTCGCCAGTCGTGTTCTGGGTTGATCGACTCGACCGCGCCCACTTCCTGGGCACCGAGAACGTCGTCGATGAAGCACAGGCCGCTGCGTGGCGCAGGCTGTTTCCCCCCGAACGTTATGCGCAGGGATTTCTCGCACCGGAGCTACTCGATCCCAACTCAACGCCGTCTCGTCAAAGCGATCTCTTCGGTTGGGCCGCGTTGGCGTGGCTGCTGTTGACCGGCGAGAGTCCCGCGAAGTTGGCGACCGATCAACAACAACGCTCGCCGCGCTGGGCGGGTCCGCAGCGCGACCGATTGCGGCACGAGTTGCTGCGACTTCCCGAGCAGTCCGTGATCGACGTGCAGCGCACGCTCAACGTGGTGGGATCCCGCTTC
>JAYTXB010000227.1:0-3700 GCA_043743205.1 Schlesneria sp. | reverse complement strand
CGCCAATCCCGACTTGAAGCTCCGGTCGCAAGCCGCCACGCCCAATCTGACCGAAGAACAACAGGAGCGGATGCAGGTCATTTTTGAGATGCTGATCTCGTTGTTCGAGCGAGCCTATCTGACGGCGTTCGATGACCGGATGACGGCCAAGCAACAGCGGCGCTGGCACTCGTGGGACGACTTCATGCGCGAGTGGGTTCGCCGCGACGACTTCTGCGCCCTGTTGCCGCGACTGCTGCAAGGTGAAGACGCTGACTTCGCCAACTACATCCAACGACTCGTCGCAGAAGAGCGTCGTGAATGAGGGGTCGGGCGTTCCCAAACCCCAATGTCACTCGGCACGCGAGGCGTTGCCCGTGCGACGCAACAACAGCGTCTTCTTCACGATCAGCGGGAACAGGCCGAGCAGCGAGAACGCCAACAGCAGTTGCCACGTGACCAAGCCCGAGACTCCTTGGTCTCGCAGTATCTCTAGGCTGCTGACCGATGCCCCCGCATACACGTAGACGCACGTCCCCGGCAGCATTCCAAGCTGGCTCACCCACCAGAACGTTGTTGTGCGCAGCGGTGTCAGTCCCATCAGCAGATTGACGACGAAGAACGGAACCTGCGGGATCAGTCGCAGCGTGAATAAGTAGAAGGCACCTTCCCGTGCGAGAGCGTCATTGAATGTGGACAACCGGTCGCCGAACCGGGATCGGATCGCGTCGCGGAACAGGAACCGAGACATCAGAAACGCGACGGTCGCTCCGGTGGTCGAGGCGAAGCTGACGAGTACCACCCCGCGTCCAAATCCGAACAGCCAACCATAAACCAGCGACAACAGGGCCGCTCCCGGCAGAGACAATCCCGTCACGACGACATACAGCACGAAGGCTGTTCCAAGAACGAGAGCCGGTTTCTCGATGACCGCTCGCTGCAGGGCCGCTTGTTGCGTGATGAGCGCGTCGAACGACAGGGCCTCTCGGTAACGAACGAACACCGCGATGAGACTCGCCACAACTACGAGCAGTGCCATGCGGCTGTACCAGCGCGACGCGCGCGGCGATGTGCCGGAAGACGATTCGGTCACGGGTTCGTTGAGGTCGGGCATCGCTCGTGTGTGTCTTCATAGGATGGGCACTCTTGCCCGTCATTCTTCGATCGCAATGAAAACCAGACGGGCAAGAGTGCCCATCCTACGGCCGTGATTACGGCTTCACGGCTTTCTTCGCGTTGGGTGCGCCAGTCCCAGGACCGACTGGCCACGTCGGGCTTTCGGCTTTCACCTCGGTGTGAAGTTGCCGCAGCTTCACGGTGAGATCGGCCAGCCGCGCCGGTTCACTCGCGCTGAGATCGGTCTGTTCACCGAGGTCACTGCGCAAGTTGTAGAGTTCAAACTTGGAGAGGTCGGCGTTGGCGAGCAGTTTCCAATCACCGTCGCGCATCGCGATGCGGTTCGCGCCGCCGATGGCTCGGTCGTACTGCCAGTAGAGCGGCTTCGAGCGAGCGACCGGTTTGCCTTCAAAGAGCGGCAGCAGGCTCGCGCCATCGAGAGCCCGGTCGGAGGGAGCCTTCACGCTCGCGATCGCGCAGAGCGTGGGGAGCAGGTCGTAACTGGCGACGGGTTCAATCACGGTTTGGCCCGCCTTCGCATGGCCCGGCCAGCGGAGAAGGCCCGGCACGCGGATGCCGCCCTCGTACAGGTGCAGCTTCATGCCTCGCAACGGACCCGTTCGGCCGTGGCTGCGTTCGGAACCCTTGTAACGGTTGAGCGTCTCCGGCCCGTTGTCGCTGCTGAAGTAGACGAGTGTGTTGTTGCGGAGGCTGTCGTCGTCGAGCCGTTTCATCAACCGACCGACTTCGTGATCGAGTTGCGTGACGTTACCGAAGTAGTCGGCCTGCTCGGGCGACTCGGCGACCGACTTGTACTGATCGGCAAAGGAACTCGCCGTCGCAATCGGCTCGTGTGGTGAGTGCAGCCAGACCATGAGCAAGAACGGTTTGGAAGCATCGCGCCGACCGAGCCAGCTCATTCCCTCATCGACGATGATCTGGCTGGAGTAGCCTTCGAGCGGTCCGACCGACTGGCCGTTGCGGACGAAGTTGACCGGGTTGTGATGGCTCGGCAGCGAGTTGTTCTGCGTCGAGAACCAATGATCGAACCCGTGATCGCCCGGCTGCGGCTGCTCGGGCGAGTTGAAGTGTCCGTTGCAGTGCCACTTCCCGACGTGGCAGGTCTGATAGCCCGCGTCCTTCAGCAGCCGCGCGATCGTGACTTCCTTCTGCATCAGGTGCATCGGGCTTTGCGGGGGAATCCAGTCGTAGATTCCCATTCGGTTGGGAATGCGTCCGGTGAGCAGGCCGCTGCGCGAGGGCGAGCAAACCGGCGCGGCGGCATAACAGTCCGTCAGCCGCAACCCTTCACCGGCCAGCTTGTCGAGGTGCGGCGTCTTGATGTGAGGATGCCCGAAACAGCCGATGTCTCCGTAGCCGAGATCGTCGCACAGCACGATCACGAAGTTTGTGCGAGGCGACTCGGCGGCAAAGGTTGTCCCGCAGAGAATCGCGGTCACGACGACGAGGCACGCCCGGGCGACTTTAGTACGAAGCAAACAACAAACTTGGCGGCTCATGAGCGGCTTCCTATCGGAGCGTGACGGGATCCAGACAACGTGGCGGGCAGTATGCCGTCGGTCTCTTACAGTGACAATCGGACGGATGCTGTTGGTTGTGGCCATCCGCAAGCGGAAATAGACTCAAGCCCCGTGCCACGTCCTCGTTCTCCGGTCGCGCGATCATCATGGAACGGTATCTGACAAATCTCGATGTCTGGTGTTGGCGGTATCGCGAGAACCAACGCAACTACCCGGGCTTGCACTTCACCGCGAAGCCGGATGCCGTGCTGGCCCTGAAGCAATGTCTCAATCAACTTCGTCACGAAGGGGCCGGAGCGTACCGCACGATCCCGTTGCAGCCGTTGCTCGCGGCGGATGAGGCCAAGATCACCGGTGGCCTGAAATATGAATGTTTTGAAAAGCTGAGGCTGTCGCTGCACGAGCAGTCGGACAAACTGAGGCAAATGTCTTTTCGCGGCGACGCCGATCTGGCGTGCTTCGATTTCGTCGAAGCTCACTTCGCAGAGTTTGAGCGGGGTCTGACGGATGTTCACAACGGAACCGGCGACTATTCCATCGGGCCTCTGGCGGATCGCAAACAGGGCCTGAGTGTTGGAGAATTGGATCGGCTGTCCGAGTGCCTGTGGTTCTGGCCCTGCTTCGGACACATGCGGGTTATGGAATCAAAATGACAAGCGGCAATTTCAAAATCATTTTTCAGGAGCAAGCATCGTGAGATTCACCAGTTCGCACCGTTCGGGATTACTCGCTTTGGTCGTCGTGACGAGTTCGGTGCTTGGTCTCGCCGCCGATGAGCCGGGCTACCGTTCGCTCTTCAACGGAAAAGACCTCTCCGGTTGGGACGGGGACACCACGCTGTGGAAGGTCGAGGGTGAGGCGATCGTCGGGGACTCGCCGGGGATCAAGCACAACCAGTTCCTTTGCACGAAGGAGGAGTTTGGCGACTTTGAATTGAAGCTGGAGTTCCGCGTGAAGGACGGTGCGGGGAACACCGGCGTGCAGTTCCGCACGAAGAAGCTGCCGAACACCACCGAGGTCTCCGGCTATCAAGCGGACCTCGGCGAAAAGTACTGGGGCTGTCT
>JAYTXB010000226.1:0-3377 GCA_043743205.1 Schlesneria sp. | reverse complement strand
GTGAGGCCCCGGACTCTGGCTGAGAACCCGGGGCCTCACGGCACCCGGCTCGCCTCGTTTCGCCTTTTGCCGGAAACGTCAGAAATGCCTCACCTCAGCGGACCTCAAGGAACAACCGTCAGCCCAAATTGAAGTTCGCTGGGCCGGCCCTTACGCTGTCGCCGGTCCAAAGCTCTCTCAGCAATCTGCCAGCTTGCCAGTATTCCTCTCCAGGGAGACTCTCATGAACTACGGTCGTCAACGTTGTTGTTTTTCAGGCACGAGGCGATGGAGTCTGCCAGCCGTCTTGTTCGCAGCATGGTCCGTGACCGCGATCGCTCAAGACGCGGAACCGGCCAAGTCTGCTGTGCCCACTGCGGCGAGACAGGCCGAGGTTCGTAAGCTGCTGGATGAGACGTTCGAGTTGTCCAAGGCGAACACGGCCGCGAAGAAGCAACAGGTCGCGCAGAAGCTGATGGAGATGGCGGGCGACCCGGCGACGGCAGTGGATGAGTTGTACGTCGTGCTGGCAGCGGCACTGCCTCTGTTGCGCGAGGCCGGTGACTTTCCGACGTATCTCACGGCGGTCGAGCAGTTGATCGAGATGTTTCAGGTCGATGCCGAGGCCGAACGGACCAAACACGTCATCGACTTCCTGACGGCCTGCAAATCCTCATCCACGCTGGAACCGGTGCTGAACGAAGTTGTCGCAATGGCCGGACGGGCCGCGCGGGAGAATCGGTATCGCCCGGCCAACGAGTTGCTCGACGCGGCCCAGAAGCAGGCGAAGCGGATTTCGGCGACAAAGCTGTTCAAGTCGCTGGTCGAAGTGCATGGCATGCTGCGCGAACGCGAACAGGCGTTCATCGCTCAAACGCAGGCGCAGCAGACTTTGTCGGACAATCCGGATGACCCCCAAGCCAACTTCGCCGTCGGCCTGTGGCTGGCGGTGTACGAGTCCGATTGGAAGCAGGCGTTGCCCAGGCTGGCCTTCGGCAGCGACGCGAAGTGGAAGACGGCCGCCGCCGCAGAACCGAAGTCGCCGTCGGAAGTCGAGGCTCAGTTGTCCGCCGCCGATGCGTGGTGGGAGGTTGCTCAATCGGCCGCGGGCGAAGCCAAACTGACCGCTCAACGCCGCGCCCACAAGTGGTACGAACGTCACGAACCCAACGCCAAGAGCTCTCTCACCAAGGCGCGCGTGACGAAACGAATCGAAGAACTCACGGCCGGTTTGGACGCAGCGTCTCAACGCACGCTCACTTGGTCGAGCCAACCCAAGTCACTGACCAACGCCGGCAGCAAAGCCGTCGAATTGCCGATCGGGAAGTCGATCGATTTGTTGGAGATGGTCAAGCTGCCAGAGCATGCCCTGGTTGGGGTGTGGCAGCGGAAAGCGGAGGCGGTGATTGGTCAATCGTCTCCGGATGCTCGATTCATGGTGCCGGTCGCCATCCGTGGAAGCTACGAACTCCATTGTGAATTCACTCGACGGGCGGGCGCAGATGCGGTCCTGGTCGTGTTTCCTGTGGGCTCGTCCTCTTGCGGCCTGCTGCTGAGTGCGTGGGGTGGGCTCTGTCACGGGTTGCAAATGGTCGACGGGCGTGATGTCAAGAATCAGGCGGCCAGCACAGGTGCCGTTCTCCGTCCGGGGAACCTGACCAATGGACAAAGATACAAACTGCAAATTGATGTCTCGCAAAATGCGGATCGAGCGACCATCGCCGCCACGCTCGATGGCCAGCGGATCATCGCCTGGCAGGGCGGCGTTTCACAATTGTCTTGTTCTCCGAACATCATTATCCCGTGTCAGCCAGCGGTGGGCATCGGCATCTTCAATTCACCCTCCGAAATCCACAAACTGGAACTGCGGTTGAGACACGGCGGCAAGGCATGCCGTCTCGACGATGACTGGTGGAATCCCTTGATTCCCGTCGCGACCTTTCCACCGAAAGAGATTGCCGCGAAGTGCCTGAATTGGAAGGGACGGAAATACTTCATCAGCGAAAAGGCGATGAACTTTGCGGAGGCACAGCACCTGGCCACCGGGTTGCAGGGGCGTCTGTTGACAATCTCGTCCGCCGAAGAAGAAGCGTTCATCGGTGAGCAGGGCCGCAACCTCTGGATGTCCGGTTGGCGGCGGGCCAACAGCAACGAGTGGCGCGACGAACGGAATCGCCCGCTGCGCTTCATCGGAAAATGGGGCAGTCCCGATCAGCCGAGCATGCGTGAACACGAATCGAACCTGGAAATACGCATGGCTCCGTCCGGACCTCCGGGTTGGTACGACGACTTTCCTTGGGGATCTGGCCCACACGCCTGCATCGAGTGGGACGAGGAGTATCCCGACGACGAGTGAGCTGCCTGATCCCAGCGCCGCGAGTCCGCCGTGGCGATCAATCACGCGAAGACTTCCTCGACCACTTCGCCTTCGTTTTTGCCGAGAACGACGAGAACTGGACGCTCGCGCGTCCCGCGCTGATGTGTTCGGTTGCTCTAAAACAAGTGCCATTGGGCCAGCCCCGTCAGCGTTTCTTTGAGGGGAGCGGGCGGGCTTCCAGCAAACTTTTCAGCGTCCGAAGATTGATTGCGTCGAGCTGCTCGCCGTCCCGCTCGCCCTTTTCCGTTTCGAGATACATCGGCGTGTTGGCAAAGTCCGGGTCGTTGACGATGTGCCGAAACGGTTCCAATCCAAGATGCCCCTCGCCAATGTGTTCGTGTCGATCGACGCGGCTTCCCAGTGGCTTCTTACTGTCGTTGAGATGCCACGCCCGGATGCGTTTCACACCGATGGCGTTGTCGAACTCGGCCATTGTCGCAGCGTACTCGTCGGAAGTTTGCAGTGGATATCCGGCCGCGACGATGTGGCAGGAATCGACACAAACCCCGAGTCGCTCCGAATCGCGAACCTCTTGCAGCACAAAGCCGATCTGCTCGAATCGATGACCGAGACACGTTCCCTGTCCGGCCGTTGTCTCCAGCCAAAGCTGACAGTGTGTACCGATCGTCCTCGCGTGAACTTCGTCCAACGCGGTCACGATCCGCCGCTGACCGGCCTCCTCGGATGAAGCGACGAACGCGCCGGGGTGCATCACGACGCCAGCCAGCCCCAACGCTTCGGCCCGCTGCAACTCATCGACCAAGGCGTCGATGGACTTCTGCCAGAGCACCTCGTCCGCGCTGGCCACGTTGATGAGATAGCTGTTATGAGCACACGGTCGTTGAAGCCCGGTTCGTTCGATCGCTTCACGAAACAACCGCACATCCTCGTCTCCGAGCGGCTTCCCCTTCCATTGATTATTGTTCTTGGTGAAGAGTTGCACCGACTCCATGCCGAGTGCCGCCGCCGCCTCCACGGCCTTAAAATAGCCGCCCGCGATCGACAAATGAGAACCAAACAA
>JAYTXB010000225.1:0-2246 GCA_043743205.1 Schlesneria sp. | reverse complement strand
CGCAGGGCGCTAGCCCCGGTTAAGCGAAATCGAACCGGGGCTAGCGCCCTGCGGCTGATGTACCACAAGAATCAACACGAATGGCGGAGAGCCACTTTTCTGAAGTCGGTGCCATTGGGCGACAACTCAAGGTTCAGGTCCCTGTCCTTCGAAGCTCGTGGAGCGGAGCTGGAGTGAGATCACAGATCGACAACCGTACCGATACGTTGCTCCCCTTCCACGCTTTCTGCGGCAGCTTTCCACCGACGAAGCGCGCGGGCTACACTGCCGCCATGTGCTGTCTTGGCGCAGGCCGCCAAGTGCAATTAGGAGCGGTGAGTGGCTGTTATTTCGAGGAGTCGGCAAGCACGATGGGATTGAATCAGGCTGATTTGGAATCGCTGGATCAACAAGCGGAGGCGGATCGCGAGCGCCGCTACGAGCAGCAATCCGTGGTAAGTTTCGACTTCGATGAAGCACGCTGTGATCACCGGTTTGAATCGCATCTGCCGGTGATCGCTCGCTTGTGTGAGCGACTCGCGGGAACCGCAGCTCCGTTGCAACTGGAACTTACCCGACAACCGGCTCCACAACGGAAGACTTGGGCAGTGGTCGATGATGCCGGGCGCGGACTCATGATTCATCACGATGTCCAGGTTCAAGCCAAGACGCGAGATCACGATGAGTTCCTCGACATTTTTTGGTCGAGCGTCGGTCTGCCGGATGCGTTCGCGATGTGTAGCCTGTTTGGTCGCTACCTGTTTGACGGCAGCTACGATGTCAACCTGACGCCGATTGTGGAGATCAACTCGAACTTTTCCGCCGAGCAACATGCGATCATCGTGCAGGAGTACGAAGCGGCGATGCTGTCGCTCGGCTATCCCAGGCTGAAACCGAAGCCACCGCGAGTGAGACGCGGCAAAGGTCCCGTGTGACCGGTATCCCTCGCACAGGCAGACGATGCACCCACTCCTCAACGACAGCACACGTTGTCGTAAGATGCCTCTCACGGGTCCAACTGAGGCATTTGCCTCGTTGAACCGCCTCACTTCCTTCCGCGTGAGGCACTAATTCGCCGTCGTCATCTCGTGTAACTTCAACGCCTCTTCGATCAAGCCCAGCGTTTCATCCAGCTCAGGGCGGAACAGGTCGCCGATCAAGAGGTCGGTGATGTCTCCTTTGCGATGAGGATGAGCGGCCACGAACTTGCCGAAACTGAATCCGGCGTAGTAAGCACAGACGAGCGATCGCATGCGGTCCATGCCACGCACGTAGTCGGCTTCCCAAGCACCGAGCTGTGCGGCCGAGGTGTCTCCTTTGGCGAGACCCTCGCACACCGCATCGGCGGCCAACTCACCGGACTTCAACGCCAGCAACACGCCCGAGGAATAGAGTGGATCGAGAAACCCAAACGCATCCCCCACCAACACCCAACCGTTGCCTGCGGCGCGCTGCGACCGATACGAGTATTCTTTCGCCGCGCGATAGATATCAACCTGCTTCGCATTCGCGATGCGCTGTTGGACGGCTGGGCACTTAGCGGCTTCTTCCTGGTAGAGCTTCTCAAAATCCTTCGTGTCTCGATTCTTGAAGAGGTACTCATACCCCGCAACCACGCCAACACTGACGATGTTGTCGTGCAGCGGGATGTACCAGAACCAACTGGACTTATCCTTATTCTGCAACACGATCGTGGCTCCCTCATCCTTGTCGGTATCGCGGTAAGCCCCTTCCCAATAAGTCCAGACCGCCGCCTTCTTCAAGACCGGATCCCACTCGCGCAGTCCGAGCTTGCCCATGATGAGCGAACTCTGCCCACTGGCATCAACGATCACGTCGGCACGCTCGATCCGCTCACCGCTGCCGTCTTCGTTCTGGACGCGCACACCGACGGCGCGATCGCCTTCAAACAGTACTTCCAAGACACGGACACCCTGCTGCACATCGACGCCATGTTCGGCCGCGTTCTCGATCATTTTCTGATCGAACTCACTCCGCCGAACCTGCCACGTCTGAGAGCACTCGTGCGGCCGGTTGTCCCAAAAATAGAACGGTTCCGAGAGCCTTCCGCTCGAACCGACGAACTGCACGCTGTACTTCTGAATGAAGTGACTCCCCTTCATCTTGTCGAGCATGTTGAGCCGCTTCAGCGTCCAATAGGTCTGCGGGATGAGCGACTCGCCGATGTGAAAACGCGGAAACCGCTCACGCTCGAACAACCGGACGCGATGCCCTTTTTGAGCGATCAGTGTCGCGGCCGTTGATCC
>JAYTXB010000224.1:0-23793 GCA_043743205.1 Schlesneria sp. | reverse complement strand
TTTTGTGACGGGGACTGTGGGCGAGGCGATTTGGCAACGCGAGGCAGGTGGTGATGAGCGCGCTCCGAAGTGGCGGCTGGCTCACGAGTTGATGGGGTTCGACGTGCGAGTGCCGGCGTTGCGTGAGGCATGTCGGCAACGTCGGGCTGAGAGCGGCTCGGCTCGCCCATCACACGGGCGTAAAGATTCCTGAACAGCCTAACTCGTTGAAGTGGCAGGGATTCACGGCGATCGCGGTGCGTGAAGTGTCAAGATTTTTGAGCGATGGGCGCGAGTGGCATTCAAGCTGCTTTACATCTTGCTCATCCTGCAAGACACAACTGACTCCTTCAGTCAGACACAGACCACGAGCTGGCTCAGACGTTTGAGCCGCTCAACTTGAATCGCCTGATCGCTCGCGTTCCTCAGAAAGGACCACCCGCCATGTCCAAGCTCATCAACACTCTGATCCACGACGAAGCCGGTTTCATTGTCTCGTCCGAACTCGTTCTCGTGGCCACCGTCGGCGTCCTGGCGATGGTCGTCGGACTGTCGGAAGTCGCCCTCAACGTGAACAACGAGTTGGAAGATGTCGGCTCCGCCTTTGGGGCCATGAACCAGACGTATGTGCAGAAGGGTGTCCTCGGCCATCAGGGTTACAGCAGCGGGACCGAGTTCAAGGACAACGTGGACCACTGTGACAACACCTGCGACATCCGCGGCTTCGAGGCCAACGGCGAGTACTGAGTGGTGAAGAGTCATTCGTCACTGGTCATTCGTGAACAGCCAACAGCCTGAGGTCATTAGGCGAGCGGCAGAAATTGTCAGACCGCGCTGTAGGATGGGCGCTCTTGCCCGTCCGAATTTCCGTCTTCCAGCCGGGACGGGCAAGAGTGCCCATCCTACAGGGACAGTTCTTCTTGCCGCTCGCCTTATCACCACGCCGCGACGAGACCTGCGGCAAACATCCGAAGTCTCCGCAGACTTCGGATGTTTTGGGATACTCTGAGTCACTGATGTTCGGTGACTCGTCATCAACGAGCGACGGTTCATCGCACCACGAGTACCGAGCCGTCGCTGCCCACTCTCTCTCTCTGACTCGCAATACCTGCACTGACTCCCAAGTCCTCCACTCGGACGCGACCGTCGCCTCCCCGCACTCTCTCGACACCGCACCGCACCACGTCGCACCGCCAGTCTCTCGCACCACCCGAGACCGGCGGTGTCGGCGTTCTTTGAAGAGTCGCGGCAACTCAATTAGGTTTGACGAACCACGGCTTGCTGGTCGAGTCGGTCTTAAAGAAGTCGAGCAGCAGGCCACCGACCTTGTCTTGTCCGGCGACTGACTGGTGCGTGCCGTCGTTGTCCGTAAAGTCAGACTTGTCGAAACGAACACCATCGCTGCGAGGTTGACCGCCGTTCGACCAGAGATAGGCTCCCCAACTGAGCCATGGGGCGCGGACTGCGCCCTTCGACTTGTCGAAGTTGAGTTCTGCATCGCCGTTCAGTTGCCGTTCAATCAGCCACTTCACCGAGAAGCCTGACTCGAAGGCATACGGTTCGGGATTGAGTCCCGTTGTGGCGTAGCCTCCATAGGTACGGCTCGACAGGTAACAGAGCTTCACGTTGGGAAACCGTTTCGGCAGGATTTGAACGATCTTGACGAGTTCGCCTTCCAAAGTTCGAGCATAGGCTGGGAAGCCGGAACTCGGCCCGGCATCGGCCTGCTTGATCCAGATGACTTGCACCTGATCCCGAGTGACTCCTTCGGTCCGCAGTCGCTCGTCGATGGTGTTCCAGTAACGCGTTCCGGTGCGATCGTCATCGGGATTTTGAATGGCCGCCGCCGTCATGCCGCCCTGTGCGCCGTTGACAAACACCCCGCGTGGGTTGATTTCCGAAGCACCTCGCAGTGCTCGTCGGAAGCCGTCGGAAGACTGCGATGTATTGCTCATACCAACCGATAACAGCACGAACTTGCCATCGGCGGATGGACGGCCATCTCGGTCAAGCGGTTGAATCTGAGCGGCCAACTTGAGTCCCGCTGCTTCGTGAGATGGCGGACGCGTGTTCTTTCCCTGCGGATACAGCCCGCCCTCAAAGCCGTGATACTTGGCGCTGCCGAGTTCGGTCAGTGGTCGTAGATCAGCGGGCGGCGGCGGCGGATTGCGAACGGGCTGACCACCACTCTCACCGACGAGGCGCAACGCGTTCACGGTCGGCTTGCCATTCACATTGGCCTCGCGAAAGAACGTGTCGATCCCCGTTTTGAAGTCCTTCATTCGATCCTTGAGTGTCTCGCCGCTTCCACCCAAGACCTGTGTGTCGTCCGCCAGAGTCAGCTCGCGGTCCTTGCCATCCAAGGTGACTGTCATCGTCCGCTTCTCGATGTCGAGCGACTTGATGCGGCCGCGCTGAATGTCGCCGCCCGGATTCTGACCGGGATTGTTGGGAGCATTGGCTGCGGGCGCGTTGGCACCGGCGGGACGAAGGCCAACGAGTGAAGTTTTGCCATCGCGTTCGCGAGTCGCGAAGTTGATCGATGCTCCCACTTTGAAAGCTTCATTCTGCAGACCTCCCGCGAGTTCACCACCACTCGCCGCACGAATCTGCGTTTCGTTTTTGATTTCAAAGCTGCGGTCCTTGCCATCGACCGTGACCGTAATTGTCCCCTTCGCTGTATCAATGGCTTTGATGGTCCCTCGCTCAATGGTCTGCGCCGAGGAAGCTTTGCAAACGAAGAGCAGTGTCGCGAGAAACCAGGCTGAGCGAATGGCCATGATCGAGTCTCCAAAAGAACCAAGGAACAGTCTTGGTGAGCCGGGTGCCGTGAGGCCCCGGGTTCTCGGTCAGATTCCAGAACCCGGAGCCTCACGGCACCCGGCTCACCAGACTTTAGTCGGAAACGTCATCTCTGTGATTTTTGAATCACTTCGTCCGTCGTGCGAGTTTGACGAAGCGTGCGTAAGCATCGTCCCACGCGAGAGTGTTCTGCGGTTCATAGCGTTTCATCGTCGATGAGGCTCGCACCACGTCGCGGATCTGGGCGAGTGAGCCGATGGCTCCCGCAGTCCTGGCTTGCACGAGGATGTTGCCGAGTGCGGTCGCTTCGATCGGGCCGGTCACGACGGGGCGGCCGGTCGCGTCCGCCGTGAATTGGTTCAAGAGTTCGTTCTGCGTTCCGCCACCAACAATGTGGATCACTTCGACTCGCTCACCGGACAACTCTTCGAGCCAGCCGAGAACCATGCGGTACTTGAGGGCGAGGCTTTCGAGGGCACAGCGAACAAGCCCTCCTTCGCTATCGGGGATTTCTTGGCTGGTCTGACGGCACCAAGTCCGAATCGCTTCGGGCATGTCAGGCGGCGCAAGGAACGCCTGGTCATCGGGATCGACGAAAGCGCGGAATGGCTGGGCATCGCGAGCGGCCTGAGCCAAGAGGCCGTAGTCATAGGCCGTGCCGTTCCGCTCGAATGACTTGCGACACTCCTGCACGAGCCACAATCCCATGATGTTCTTGAGCAGGCGATACGTCCCGTCGATGCCACCCTCATTGGTGACGTTCAGTTCGAGTGCACGTTGCGACAGCACAGCGTGAGGCAGCTCTAGGCCCATCAGCGACCAGGTCCCCGAACTGATGTAGGCCCAACTTGCCGAGCCAGTCCGCTCGGTGGGAACCGCCACAACCGCCGCTGCCGTGTCGTGAGTTGGCGGCGTAACCACGTCCAAGCGAGGTAAGCCAGCTCTCCGAGCAACGTCCTCACGTAGTCGCCCAAGCTTCGTTCCGGGATCGACGACATCACCGAACATCTGCGTTGGCAAATCGAGTTTTCGCAGCAGATCAAACGCCCACGTTCGATCCGTCGGGTGAAACATCTGTGACGTGGTGGCATTGGTGAACTCAACCACGCGACTTCCCGACAATAGCCAGTGAAAGAAGTCGGGGATCATCAGGAACCGATCCGCCTGAGCGACCAGCGGCCCGTTGGCTTGGTTCATCGCCACCAACTGGTACAGAGAATTGATCTCCATGAACTGGAGGCCCGTCTCCGAGAAAACTTCGGCGCGGGGGACTCGTTGAAACGTTTGCTCCATCACGCCGCGCGTCCGTGGATCGCGGTAGTTGTACGCCTGACCGAGCATCTCACCCGTCTTGGACAAGAGGACAAAGTCTACTCCCCACGTATCGACGCCGACGGACACGATGTTCTGACCAAAGCGGACGGCCGCTTTCGCAAGGCCCGTTTGGATTTCGGACCACAGTCGCAACAAATCCCAACGCATGGTGTCGGCCACATGGACGGGACCGTTCGGAAACCGATGCAACTCTTCGAGGCGAACCAGTTGCCCGTCGAAGAGGCCCGCCATCACGCGGCCACTCTCCGCCCCCAAATCGATCGCCAGATAGACTTGCTCGGCCATGTCGGATGCTCCTTGTCAGGCTGCTTTGGGAAGGCTGCGTTCGTTCAATTGTGAGGTGAGTACGTTTCACGTCTGGAATGAGCGGCGGGCATGATACATCTGATCGAACAAAGCGATAGCGAGGTATAGACGTACCGGTTTTGATTGAACAACTCTCCCTCGGCACCTTGCCGCAGGTTCGGCGGCGGCAGTTGGTGCCGGAGTGTGCAACAGATTTGTCTGACGGAGCATTTTTCTCAGACAAAAGTGGCTGAAACGAGGCGTTTCTCGGTCGAGTCCCCTTGATTCGGATTGATCCCGTTTTGAGCCACGGCTACAAACCGCCGTCCCTTTCTCTCGAATCATGTCTGTCTACTCTCTCTGTCCGATGAGGTCGAAGCTGTTGCGCCACGGCGTTGTCCGTGTGGCAGTTGCTGAGGTCTCGTTGAGCAGTCTCATTCGCCCCCTCCGGTTCTCTGGCGTGGTCTGACCACGATCTCCGCAACCGCAAAGGTGACTCGATGAACCTATCGACCAACCGATTTTGGCTCCGCGTCTCGAAGAGCATGCGCGGCCTACTGTGGCTCAGCTTAGGAGTGGCGCTCGCGCTCTCTTCACGACTGGCCGTCGGGCAGGAACCCCCCGCCGGTGCGCAGACGGAAGTCGGCGACGCCGTCGAAGACGGCTGGCTCTTCGGAGACCAATACACCGGACGATCCGGTCAGGCCTTTGGCGCACTGATCCGTGGCGGTGTTTCCACAGGACCGGCGATCGGGCGTGAAACTTCGATCTTCCCCGTGGAACTCATGCCGTATGCCTTCGCCGACAAGTGGATGTTCTTCACCGACTTCCGCGGCTTTCGAGCGACCTCGGACAACTGGGGCGGAAGCCTCGGAACCGGTACGCGATATTACTCGGATCGGCTGGATCGCATTTTCGGTGCGAACGTCTTCTACGACTACGACAACTCCAGTGGCGCACTCTTTCGTGATGTCGGCTTCGGATTGGAAACGCTCGGAAACCTGTGGGACCTGCGCGCCAATGCGTACTTCCCGAATGGCGTCACCGATCGCCTGCTGAAGACCACGTTCGTCGAGGGTAGCCAAGCTTTTGTCGGCAATCAGATTACTTATAGCCAGAATCGCCTCGTCGGAAATGCTCTGACAGGTGTGGATATGGAAGTCGCCACACCGCTCCCCGGACGCGTGATGAAGCGGCACGACGTTCGGTGGGCGGGCGGTTGGTACTACTACAAGGGTGCCGAGTTGCCGGGCTTCGCCGGCTGGAAGACACGCCTGCAAGCGAATGTCTTGCCGAGTGTTCAGATGCAGGTGGAAGTCACCAGCGACAAGCAGTTTGATACGAACGTCATCTTCGGCGCGACGTGGACCTATGGCGGGTTTCGTCAGCCCGACGGCGAAGCGCGAACTCAATTCAATCGTATGACGACACCTGTTCTACGCAATTACAACGTGGCGGTTGGACTTAACACCGTCAGAGACACGGGGATCGTCGCGATCAATCCTGAGACGTTAAACCCGTACTTCGTCGAACATGTGGCGAGCTATGCCACCGGCCCAGCATTTGATGGGACGGTCCTAGACCCGTATTTGACGGTGGCTGATGCTCAGGCGAACTTCCCTTCGGAAATCATCTTCGTGCATGCCAACAGCGTCTATAACAATATCGGTGTCGATCTCACTGAACCGGGAGTTCGCATCTTGGGTGAGGGTGATAACGTCACGCATCTCATCAATGTGGCCAACTTCCCCGATCCGATCCCGGTCCCGCGTGCGACCGCCTTTCTCAATCGGCCGATTTTCCAGAACGCGCCTGGTGTTGGTGTTAATTTGAACGTTCTTGGACAAGGAGTTTCGACGACTCAATTGACCGAGTTCAGCGGCTTCCAAATTGGCGGCAACGATCCGCTGCTTCCAACGGGATCAGTCGGTGCCGGCATCTTTGGTGACGGGGTGAAAAACTTCAAAATCGGCCAGACCGACGTGAACTTTTCCAACGGTGACGGTGTGCTGCTACAAAACCTGACGGGCCTCATCCAAATGGACGGTGTTCGTATCAATGACCCGGTTGGAAATGCGACGGCCTTGCATGTCATTGGTGGTATGGGCCAAGTGAGGTTTGGTGATGATGCGGGGACAAATCGCTCACAAACGGAAGGCGTGATCGTCAATACGGGAGGGCGTGCGGTCTGGATCGAGAACACGAACTTGGGAAGTGTCGTCAATCTCACGGACGCGGAAATTACCGATAACGATGGCCAAGGCATGCTCATCGACAACACTCTATCGGGAGCGGGTGGTGTCGTCACCATTGATAAAACTACGATCAATCGGGCAACGAGCAGAGGTATCGAAATTATCGGAGGCACAGGCACAATCAACTTCCGTGGTGCCGTGGGAATCACTGCTCCAGTCGGTGACGCCATCGATATTCACGACACCCTTGCGGGAAGTTCGATCACGTTCGGAACAGCGGCTGTGGGTACAACCGCCGCTAACGGTGTGACTATTCAAGATCGAACTGGCCGCGGAATCAACCTTTTCAACAACGCAGGACAAGCGTCGTTCTTCGGGCCGGTCTCGATTACTCGCCCTACGCAGACAGTTGCTTCCGCTGCCCCGGCCGCAATCGAATACCAGTCGAGTAGCGGCCGCGTAAACTTCGGAACTCTGACACTCTCCAATGGTCTAAATGACGGAATCCTGATTGGGGAATTAACTACCAATAATTCCGGGCGTTTCGCAGTGACCGGGTTGACGACCATTACGGATTTTGCTGGCAACGGAATTCAGGTTACGGATGACGATTCAGAAGTGTCGTTTAACGGCCTACAAATACAGAATCGCGGTCTGAGCGGCGTGAATATCAACGCGAACCGGGGCTCTCTCGATTTCCGTGGGAGCACCACTATCGACAATGGTAGTGGCAGTCTATTGCCAGCGGTCGATATTCAAGGCAACTCAGATGGATTTGCGTCATTCGATAATCTGACGATTACAGGTGCAACTCGTCCCATCGGATTATTGGGGGGAGCCGGGCTGAACATTATCAACAACGCCGCTAGCGTGGCAGTGGGGACGTTGACGGTAGATTCGACAGATGGCGTCGGCTTGTTTGCTAGTGCTGCCACCGGCGGAATATCTGTTGCTGGCGGCAATATTCAAACGACGGGTGATCTCCCCGCAATTGATGTTCGTAATTCCACGATGGGACTGACCTTCCAGTCCGTGAGCAGTCAGGACTCATTGAGTGAAGGAATCGTGTTGGAGAATAACAATGGCAGCGGAGGAGACTCATTTACGATTACAGGTAACAACGGAGCTTTAACAACCGGTGGGACGATCACGGGTGCAGTCCTTGATGGTATCCGGCTGTTAAACACCGGGGGAGTCTCATTGTCGGGTATGACAATCAGCGGCAACGGCGATGACGGCATCGATGCGAGCACGACCAATTTTGGAGTGCTACCCGCGACAACTTCAGTCACAAATCTCGCGTTGTTGAACTCCTCGGTCACGGCCAATGGGGGCTATGGAGTCCAGACATTAACGACGCCACGGGTGACCATCTTGGGAAGTACGATCCGGGCCAATGGCGCGGATAGCGAAGTTCAACTCGTTGCTGCCGCCAATACGAACTACGACTATATCATCGGCGACGAGTTCCTAGGAAATGGAAACACTATTACCCACGCGACCACGGCGTTTGCATTGGATAGTGGCGTTAGAATATTCAATCAAGGTTCAGGCATCGGTTCCATTCTTAACCCATCTAACCTCAGCCTTTCGTTTGTGAACAACACGGTGACAACGACTGGGCCAGCAGGTTCTGGGTTACGCTTGAATTGGAATGGCTCCGTTAATCGCCTACTTCCCAGTGGTCGAACTGGTGCGGATATCAATTTGAATACATTCAACACGACTGGCGTCAATGCCGCTTTCTTGTTAGACACCCCAACAGCCATCAATCTCAATCTGTCCTCTGGCACTGCGACATCCAATGTCAATATTTTGAGCAATACAATCAGGGGAACTGGCTTTCAAACTGTTGGTATTGATGTTACGACACAGGGCGGTCCTTCCGCGATCACCGTTGGAAGACTGTTCGGGCAGACCCTTGGGAACGACCTGAGGTTTACCGGGATCGGTGATGTGGCCGTCATGATGAACCTCGGGCCGAATTCAAACGCCGTCGTGTCTGACAACACGATCAATATGACGGCCAATCTGTCCCAAGCACTGCAATTCCCGCTGATCCAGGGGCCATCGACTCTGACGATTGAGCGAAACATCATCACGATCGACGATGGTGCCGATCTCATTAACAATGAGTTCGGAATTAACATTCTGTCTGTGGCGGGAGCGGTCACGTTGTTTGGAGCCGAGAGCAACGACATCCAGATGTACGGCGTGCGTGGCTCTGGACTCCCCTATTTCCAAGCTCCTACCAACATTCTTGGCACGATTATCGTCAATGGAGTGACACAGCCTTAACGCGCCCTGTTTGACTAATCGTTCCTGTTCCACCGTTTGAGGGAGGACGCCCGGCACCCATAGGATGCCGGGCGTTTTCGTTTGCGAAGCTCGCACAGTGGCCATGATTCTCACTACGACATCTGTTGGACACCTGTGAAACGCCGCGTCTTCGACGCGGCTCACGTGGATACGGCGGGAGCGGGCGGCGAGAGAGCCATAGTCAGTAGTACGCGAGCCTCTCAGAGACATCGCCGCTTCGCTCGCGAGGACTCCGGTTGGACTGTTTGAGTGATACCTCGCGTGGCTGAAACTGACGCCTTGTCGCGCTAGTGTAGTCCCGCCGCTCCGCCGACGGGAAATCGTGTCGCCGGAGTGATAAGACTCTCAATGAACAAGCCATGTTTTGAGTTCGATTGTGTCGGTTGTGCGGATTA
The DNA here is from genome assembly GCA_043743205.1 of Schlesneria sp. GTDB lineage: Bacteria > Planctomycetota > Planctomycetia > Planctomycetales > Planctomycetaceae > Schlesneria. Next base: position 14,483 of record JAYTXB010000224.1, on the reverse strand, counting down.
GGCAAAGCGACTGCCCCCTGATCGTGAGACAGTCGTGGCTGACCGGCCAATTGTGTCCCTCACTGATCGTGCCCGCGAAGCCAGTGAGCAAATACAGTAGTTGACGTGATGTCCCGCGCGGCTTGTGACCTCAGTTTCCACCGCGCGAGGTATATAAGGCACGCGAACTGCGTACCCCACGTTTTGCTCAGGCGGATTTGGCCTCGATTGCCCACGGCAACACCTGTCCCAGCGACGAATCCGACAGAAGCCACACGATCTGGCAAGATTGTCCCAAGAGATACTGTCGTTGCGACCGATAGTTCTCTCACAACCGTCAAAGTCGGTGCGGTTGCGCACTCGGTTCGGCAATCGGCTGAACTGGTGTTTCGAGTTTTCGCAGTCTTCCAGGAACGCGAACATGTTCGGGCGAATGTCTCTTTGTTCGCTGCTTGTAATGGCCCTCGCGGTACCTGCCGTGTGTTTGGCTCAGTCAGGCGGTGGCTACGGCCCCATGAACGGACCAAATGGTCAAACAATGTCGCCGTATCCGGGGCAGTACGCGTCACCGCCTGCCGGGGTGGCGTCGCCCAATGGCGGCTATCGCAACACGATTTTCGAGGAACTCCCCGACGATCGCGGTTGGCTGTTCGAGGACTCGCCGCTCAGCACGTCACTGACGAATGGCTTTCGTCACGCCTTTTTTCGTGCCGAGTATTTGAACTGGGGTCTGGGCGATCCGGGGCGTATTGCCTTGGGAGCGACCTCACTGTCGCGGCCGGATCCTCGCATTGAATTCCCCGTCAATGATCTGATAACCGGTGCGCCACAGGGATTCGCCACGGCTCCCACTTTGGACAATGCCAATCTGCACGGAAATAACGGCTTTCGTGGCACGTTTGGAGTTCCGCTTGGCCAAGGGGCGTTTGAGGCGAGTGTATTTACGCTGCTGAACAATTCCTATAGCCAAGACTTATCGAATCTCCGCACTGTGAGCGATCCAAATGATCCTGCGCCGATATTGGACCCTCAGACATTCGTCGCTCAAACCGTTCTTGTCGATGGCTCCGCAGCGATTGACAGTCTGGTTTACACGGGCATCAACGTTGGCGCGGGGAAATTCTCGAACGTTTACAGTTCTGTCTTGAAGACGAGTCTGTGGGGGACGGAAGCGAACTATGTGTTCTCATCACCGGGAGTCGGTGCTGGTGACTTCATCACAGTCAGTCCGATCGTTGGCTTTCGCTACGTCAACTACCGCGAACGACTGACGCAACGCGGCACGTACCAGTTCTCTGATGATGGTGGGCTGACCTCCCGCGATGTCGAACGCTTGATCGATGCTTCGACCATCAACAACTCATTCGGGCCGCAAGTCGGATTTCGGATGCAAGCACACATGGACCGCTTGACGCTTGGTGTCGAACCCAAGGTCATGCTCGGGGTCAACAACTACGAAGCCCACCTGCACACACAACGAATCCTCAGTGATACGGAAACCGCACTCAACCTTGGCCAGCGGAAGACTTCGTTCGGTCCGCTGGCGGACCTCCGCCTGTTCTCCCGGTTCGCCATGACCGAGAACTTCAGCGTGATTGCTTCCTACGACTTGATGTGGCTGGGACTGGTGACTCGCCCGTATGACAACATTGACTACAACATTGCCAGTGGTGCCGGTGCCTTCCGGCAGACCGTTCGCCACACGGATGTTCTCGTCGAAGGGATGACCGTCGGCGTGGAATACAAGTACTGAGGAACAGGGCGGTGAAGCTGTCTCGATCTAGCCTATTCGATTTGAGTATGGCCGAAGAGAACACAACACGGCAGGCTATTAAAGTTGGCTGTCGTGAGCGGTTGAATCACCCAATCGACGAGCGTGCAAAGTGACTGAGTCTCCTTGCGGCGACGGTGATTGCCGTGAGTAGCCCGAATCTTTCCTACGCTACTCGGCATCCGGCCACTTCGCTCCCTGATCGATCCAGCCCCTCAGCAGACCGATCTGTGCATCAGTGAGCTTGTCTCCCTCGGGCGGCATGAGTACGTCCGGGTCTAGGCCAGCGACGTATTTGACGAGTAGGCTCTCGGCACTCTTGCCGCTCACGATCGCCGGCCCACTGTCTCCACCGTTGAGTGCTTCGTCTCGCCGATCCAACCGCAGGCCCCCTTCTCGCTTGGACGTTCCGTGGCACTTGAGGCAATGAGCCTTCAAGAGCGGCTTGATATCTCGAGCGAACTCGACCGTTTTCGTGGTCGCAGCGGGAATCGCAGGCTCGGCAGAGAATGCACTGGCCCTCAAGACGATCGCCACTAGAGCGATCACCATCGCGACGGCAGTAATGGCGCGACCCCAAGACTCGCTCAGACTCTGATGGTGACTTGAACTCATGGCAGGCTTACACCGGTGAGGTACAGCCTTCGCGCGACATCGAGTCGATGCGAAGGAGTTTCCGAAGGGAACCACCTGCTCTGTGTGGTCCGTAAAATGAAGCGGGCTTGCCGATTCACTGGCAAGCCCGCAAAAGTCGATTGTTCGCGATATCAGACCAACGTTTAAGCGATCCGATGCTCACTTCGTCGCAGGGACTCGCGCCGTCGATGTTGCAGGTGTCGCCGTGTCCGAAGCCGGTTGCTTGGTCTTGCGCTCTTCGGCTTTGCGAGTGGACAAGCCCAACAGTTGCTGAGCACCTTGGAGTTGAGCCACCGAGAAGTACGGTGTGGGGGGGAGTCCTCCGAGATGCGTGGAAGATTTCGACGCCAGTTGTTGGAACGACATGTCATCGGTCAGGTGCCACGCCGCAGCCTGTGCTGCTTGCGAATCCACTCTGCCGGTCCCAACCACTGACAGCAATTCGTACAGGACGGGATCCTGCGAGACCTGTGCGACCGGGACAAGCTTGTAGCGGCTGCTCGAAGTTGGCTCTGGCTTACCATGTTCGAGGCACACGGAGTTGAACTGCAACGAGACTACTCGCTCGGCCGGGACCGAAAAGAAGCCTCCCGCACCACCTCCCTGTTGACCACCACCACCGCCGCCCTGTTGGCCTCCACCAACACCGCCACCTTGTTGCTGCTGTCCACCGCCTTGTTGGCCACCCTGTTGACCACCACCACCAAATCCGCCACCACCTTGTTGGCCACCGCCGAACTGGAAGTTCATTGGAACGCCCACGATCGCTTCGGGAATCTTGACGTTCAGCGGCTTGTCGGTCTTGTTCTCAATCAACACATTTCCACCCAAGGCGTTCTTGGGAATGAGCTTGGCTTCGATCTGGCCCGCCTCAATCGCGGCGAAGAGTTCGACAGGCTCACCGGCCGGATCGAACTTCGGATTTCGAATCGGCTTCTTGTAAGCCTCTTTCTTGCTGGCCGCAGACAGCTCGGGATGCTGTCCCACCGACAAGACCAAAGCTAAAGACGCCAAGCAACAGACGATCACGGCAGCGGACGAACGACGGACCATCGGACGTTCCTTTCTCGGAGGCAACACAACCGCAGTTCGCTTTGGCGAACCGTCTCTCGCAGACATTGGCCGACGCTCGGAGTCTCCGAGACGGTTGATCTGCCGATGGGGCGAGAGCGAAGTCGGTTTGAAGTGGCCCGGATTCTAAGCCGCTTCAAGCCCGATAAACAATCAAAACTTGGGTGAAGTCTGGACTTTGCCGGGATATGCCCTGTCCGTCGGTGCGGAACCGGCGGTCGGAATGACCCTCAAAGACCGACCTAGATCACGACCGGATCGGCAGACTTCAGCAGCTTATCGACCAGCACCTCGCCACTGGCCGCAGTTCTCTTGGTCTCCACCCTTCAGTCGCTATATCCCGCCGAACCGGACGTGACTAGAGGCTAGGCCGGCCGGTCTTCTCTGCGAAACTTCGACGCGGCGGCTCTCAACAGGCAGACTATTCCAGCAGTGTTAAGTCGCTTGCAGCGAATATTCACCGGATACCGATCACTCACGCCAAGCCCGTCGCACGTCATCGTGTTTCCAGCAACTGATGACTTTGCCGCATGTGCGGGCGCGACCTCAGTTCGAGGAGCCGCTTGCGATGTCGATCAGATTGAAGCATCAAGTTGTTCGCGCACGGTGTTGGTTGCTCGTCACCGCATGTCTGTTGTCAATCGGTTTGACTTCGTGTCGCGTCACTCCCCAGTCCGTCGCTCATTCACAGACATCGCAAGATTACGACCGGCTAGAGATCATCTATCGCGCCCATTTGGCGGAAGGGTTCTTGCTGGAAGCTTCGCAGAATTCCTCGGCTCCCGTGTCTCCACTTGTTGCGGTCAACGAATCAGGAATCGTCCCGGTCTCAGCTCAGATCGTTTCGCCCACGCTGGCCTCGGAGTCCGTCGGTTCAGGTCTCGATTGGTCTGTGTCGGAATTGCGAGTGCAATATCCTCATCCCGACAAGCGCTTAAACTACGCGCGGGTGACCCTCCAGTTGCAGCCTGTGGACTATGGACCGTCCTTTGAGCGGCGTTCGCTGAGAGCGGCGTTGGAAGAAGGAGTCGAGATTCGAAAGCATCGGCGAGACACGCGCCGAGCGCGCTGGTTTTGGGAACGAACTCCTGACAACTCTGGCCAAGGCGGAGCAACGATTGTCGAGTTCGATCTGCCACGATCCGACCTTGATCGTTTGGTCGGTGAACTCAATGATCACGGCTTCTTCGCTCGCGACCTGTTGGCTCTGGAAGGAGTGCCTTCGGAGGGAACTGCCCAATTGGAGGTCCGTCTCGACCGTCGCTGGACCGCGCGCGCTTGGAGTGATGAACCGGCACTCGAAGCGCTGGCCACACAAGTGTACGAGCAGGGCCGGACGAGCATTGCCATTGCGTCTCGCTCTCATCACTAGACGCACCCTGCGATCGGTCTTCCGCATTAGCTTGAAGCCAAGTCGCTCACGCCGTTCGCGCGTTGGCGATGAAGCGTCGCACTTGCTCGATGTCTTTCACCGCAGCTTGAGACTCGACACCGCTCGCCACGTCGATCCCCCACGGTTGAACCGCACGAATCGCTGTCGCCGCATTCTCGGGCGTCAAACCGCCCGCCAAGATCAGCGGTGGCCATGAGCCTCGTGAGTAGACGCGTGCGAGTGCTTCCCACGCGACCGTGTGACCGCTACCGCCGTAAAGGCCAGAGACCCGCGCATCAATCAAACAGGCGGCCAGCGAGACCTTCAACGTCTGACACGCCTTCAGATGCTCCTCCAAATCCGACAGACCTTCGCCCGACATTCGCCACGCACGAATCAGCGGCACGAGCGGCAAACGCCTCTGCAACTCCGCCAACTGATCTGGCGATTCATCGCCGTGCAATTGGACCTGATCGAGCAGACAGTCGTTCACAAGGTCTTCGATTTCGGCGACCGCATGGTTCACAAACACGCCTACCCGAGTGACTCCGCGCGGAAGCTGCCTCCCGATCCGCACGGCCTCAGCATTTGAGACGCAGCGTGGCGACGCTGCATAGAAATTGAGCCCGATCGCGTCGGGAGCCATTGCCACGACTGCGGCCGCTGTCGCGACATCGGTGATGCCACAAATCTTCACCCACATGAGACTCGTACTCCCGATCCCCATTCTCCAACGAGCTGCTATCTACCGCTCGGAAATGTGTCACTCTTGGCCGCGTAAAGTTAAAAGGGGATCACAAATGACAGCAGCTCGGCTTGAAGGCCGAGCTGCTGGTGGATTTCCTGCTTCGAGGCTGGCGTACCGCGTGGGGTCACTCGCGGGATTCAGCACTCGTGAAGGCTTCGCTCACTCTTCGGAGACATAGGGGAGCAAGCCGATGAAGCGTGCTCGGAGAATCGCTTCTCGTACCGCGCGTTGCCACTTGGCACAGTTGCCGGTCTTGCGACGTGGCAGCATGTTTCCTTCGCGATCGATCATCTGACGCAAGGTCTTCAAATCTTTGTAATCGACGTAGATCGGATGTGGCGACTTGCCATTCGGAGCGAACCGGCAACGAAGCTTCTTCTTCAGCCGTTGACGCTTCTTACGGATCTTTTTGACTTCAGTCTTGTTGTACGCAGCCATCAGCAGTTTGCCTCATTGGGAGACCTCGCCGGAAGCAAAGCCCGTTTCATGGTGAGAAACGTGGAGGAATTTTGGTCGCACCGGCAACAGCGCACGGCACGTTCCCTTAAGAAACGGATTCAGCCGCTCCTCAGAAGGGGCGGGAGTATTAAGTCTGAAGCGGCCAATTGCAAGTCACGCTCATGTCTTGTCTGCGTGAGGTTCATGGCGGCGATCCTCCGGCGGAAACGTTGCGGGGCTTGCCGATCGACGGCAAGGCGTACCGATGAATTCCGGTCTGTTGCAGGTGGAGTCCGCGCAACGTCACGGTTTGCTGTTCGCTGCGCGCCGTGAGAATCGTTGTCCTCGTCAAATGATGTGGCCGGCATCGCGAGGCCGTCCCCGCGTGAACAATCGCTTCAAGCAGGCTGATTCCTGATCTGATTGTGCCGACCGAAGCGGTTACTGCGATGGGGAACGGAGGGTTGCCGCGAACGAGTCGAATGGCAAGCCCTTTGCTTTGAGAAAAAGTCTGACGTTCGAGCCGCCGGGTGCCACAGCGTTTTCGGAGTGGCCTCTTCGTTGCGAACTTCAGAATCGAACCACGGCGTTCTTCTCTCACACGGAACAGACTCATGCCCGTTGCCACTTCGTCTGTCGATGAGTTTCTCTCGCTGCTGGAGCAAAGCCAACTTCTACGTGGGTCGCTGATGCAGAAGGTGCTTGAGCAAATTCCGACATTGGGAGCGGAGCAACAGGACGCCTCCAAGGTCGCCAAGTCGTTGGTGAAGAGCCAATTGCTGTCGGCGTACCAAGCGTTGAGGCTGCTGTCGGGGAAGTCGGATGGTTTTTATCTTGGCAAGTACCGGTTACTCGATGTCCTCGGGCAGGGGGGCATGGGGATGGTGTACTTGGCCGAGCAGATCACGATGAATCGACTGGTTGCATTAAAGGTGATTGGTCGCATTTCCAAGAGCAAAGACGACGCTCTGGCCCGTTTCAAGCGTGAAGCGCGAGCCGTCGCCCAACTCTCGCACACGAACATCATCCAGGCGTACGACTTCGACGAGATCGAAAACATTCCGTTCATCAGCATGGAATACGTCGAAGGGATTGATGTCGATCGGCAAGTGGCCAAGTTCGGCTCGATCGATTGGCAGCAGGCGGCCGACTATGCGATGCAAGCGGCGGCGGGGTTGGAAGCGGCTCGCATGGCGAAGTTCGTTCACCGAGACATCAAGCCGGGCAACTTGTTGATCGACACCACGGGCACGGTGAAGATTCTCGACCTGGGCTTAGTCATGACTAAGCAATGCACTCGAAACGATTCGTTGACCTCAGCGCAAGACCAGGTCGGTACGGTGGACTACATGGCACCGGAGCAGGCGCTCAACAGCCATCGTGTTGATACCCGAGCAGACCTGTATAGCCTCGGCGGCGTGTTGCACTTCATGTTGACGGGGAAGATTCCTTTTGAGGGAACGAGCAGCGCTGAAAAGCTGCTTAAGCATCAGTCCGTGGCCCCAACGCCGGTGCGTCAGTTGAAGAGTGACATCCCCGAAGAGTTGGAACAGATTGTCCTAAAGCTGCTGGCAAAGAAGGCGGATGATCGCTTCCAGACTCCCGACGAGTTGATGGCGGCGCTGAAGCCATTCGCGGTGAAGAAGTCTCAGCCGTACGACTTGTCTGCGGTCAAGCATCCCCGCGCGACGTTCAGTCCGCTGCTCGGCCGCGGCCCGGAAGTGAATGAAATTAATGTACGAGGCCACCTGTCGGGAGTCCTCTCACCCCTCAAGACGGAGGGCGGGACGGCTGGTTCAACGGGCTTTGCTTCGACGAAATCAACGGGCATGGCGTCAATGAGGCTTGCCGCCGAACCCGTCGCCACGAATGCCCTCGCCAAACGGATGCCTTCTCAAGTGTCGCCGAAGGAGTTGAAGGGGACCGCTCTGGCGAGTACGACCACCACACCGCGCGCCCCGGTGCGGAGGGGGCCACAAAGCGCGATCGTGATCGTGCCGAATCGTGCCGATCGAAATGAAGATGACTTTGCCGATCTGCCGGAACTCCCTTCTACTCGGCGACGGATCCGAAAGACGCCGAACAAATCGACTGAGGGGAGTGGCAGCGACGCGAAGTTTCTGATGCTGCTTGGCGGAGGATTGACGGCTGTCGTGGCGATTGCCGGACTGGTGGTCTTCATGTCGGGAGGCCGCTCGAACCAGATGGCTCTCGCGGTGACCACCTCGTCGGGAACGCAGCACGCGGGCTCGCCTGCACCGTCCACTTTGAGAGGGCGTTTCGTCCGCATTCCACTCGAACATGTGGCCAACACCATCAGTACGCGCGGGATGTTCAACGAAGAGCACAACGACAAGGAGCGTCTCGTTCTGTCCAACTGGACCTCCAAGGAAATCGACGGCGTTCCCTTCACGCTGATCGATCCGCAGGGAGCCAATACGTCGAACGTGGTGATGTTGCAGGGAGCGTTGGGCAAGCAGGCACCACACAAGCCGAAGTCGGTCAGCGTCCCCATGAGTTTTTCGGCGAAGGCGATTCACCTGCTCAGCGGCGTCGGTGGCTACTGCTTCCCGTCGCAGCCCAAAGGGACGGTCTCGATGATTGTGCGGCTGACTTATGCCGACGGTGGCATCGAAAATCACGAGTTGATCAATGGCGAACACTTTGCCGACTACATTTATCGCGTGGATGTTTCGGGCAGCAAGTTCGCATTTGAAGCAGGCGATCAACAGATGCGGTTCCTCAGTATTCATCCGAAGCGAACGGATCGGATCACATCGGTCGAATTGGTGAAGGGGCCGGACAAGACGGCACCACTCATCATGGCGATGACGTTGGAGGAACTTGTTTCCACGGGCAACGGTTCTGTCTCGGTTCGACTCGGCCCGCCCTCTTACGATCGCTGGAAGGCGTACTCGGAAGAGTTGCGCAAGGACCCCGACCTGATCGCCTACTACACCTTCAGCGGCGACAAAGATGGCAAGGACGCGTTGTACAGCCAGGCCGCCTCACCCAAGTTCGGTGCGATGAATGGCAAGGTTCACGGCGGGGCGCGTTGGGTCCCCGGTCGGTTCCCTCAAAAGTCGGCATTACAATTCGACGGCAAGGGGTCGGGGCACTACGTCAGTCTGGGCGACGGCGATTCCAGCAACTGCAACTTCACGACCTCGTTCACTGTGGCCACGTGGTTCCAGGCGACTCAATTCGATGCGGCTCATCAAACGATCGTCAGTAAAGGGGACAGCGCGTGGCGACTGCAACGCGACAATGAGAAGAACACCCTGCAATTGGCGATGAACAACTATCTGCCACCCGAGGCCTCGCCGGCCGAGAAGTTGGCTCATCCCTTCGCGCGGATTGAAGGACTGACCGCGGTCACGGATGGCAAGTGGCATTTGGCGATCGGCGTCTACGACTTAAGTGGGTCGCGTCCCACAATGACGATGTACCTCGACGGGCAGCTTGAAGGAGTCACCAAGCTCGGCCCTCCTAAAGTCAACCAGCACGCGGTGATGATCGGTGCCAACTCCGAGAAGTTCGGCAACAAGGACTTTCGCTATTGGAAAGGGCTGATCGACGAAGTCGTGATCCTGAACCGAGCACTCAAATCGAGTGATGCGGAATTGATGTACGACGCGGGTCGCCCCGCGCAGTGAGACTTTGAAACCACGAGTTGACCATCAAGACGCGACTCATTTGCGGGTTCGTCGGCCTGTTCGGTCGATGGCCCGCTTGACTCGCTTCCAGAACGCCGCGTTGTTGAGTCTCTCCAAACCGATCGCCTTCAGGCAGCGTTCTCGGGTCGGATAGTTTCCGGTTTGCCACGCCTCAACGACTTGAGCTTCTTCTTGCTCCGTCGCCCGGTGTGATTCTCCCGTGTGGTCACTGTCGGAGTTCCCGGGTTCGGTGCTCCGATTCCCCTCGTACTCGTCTTCATGGCCTGCCGCGTCCATCGTCTCGATCCTATTAGTTGAGATTTCGTGAAAGTCGTCGCGTCCTTCGTGCCAGACTTGCTCACCGGACCAGACGGCACCAATGTAGCGTCGGTCACGTGGTTCTGCCGCATGGCTCGTGAGACACATCGAGGCCGCTTTGTATCTTGAATTCATGAAGGACATTTGGCATGAACACGCAACTCACCCGACGTGACGCATTGAAGACTGTAGCCGGGACGCTGGTTGTTGGATCGACAGGGCTGGCGGCGGTCTCACACTCTGTGGTGCAGGCTCTCGCGGCAGATCGAGCTGTGGAGCCGGACTACAAAATTCAACAGGGTCGTGTCCGGCAATCGGTCATGGGCTGGTGCTTCAATCCGATGCCGACTCCCGAGTTGATGCAGCATTGCCGCGATATCGGTCTTGTCGCCATCGAAGGGATCGGAGCCGAGCATTACCCCGCCGCACGGAAGCTGGGGCTGAAGATTTCGCTAGTGAGCAGCCATGGTTTCGCGCGCGGGCCATTCAATCGCGCGAACCACGAGTTCTGTGTGTCAAAACTTCGGGCAGCGATCGACTTGGCCGCCGCGAACGAATGCCAGAACGTCATCACCTTCACGGGAATGCGCGAGCCGGGGATCACTGACGAGCAAGGGACTCAAAACTGCATCGACTGCTGGCGACAAGTGATCACCTATGCGGAAGAAAAAAAGATCAACCTCTGTCTCGAACACCTCAACTCGCGCGATAGCAGCCACCCGATGAAGGGGCATCCCGGCTACTTCGGCGACGATGTCGATTTCTGTGTCGAGTTGATTCGACGCGTCGATTCCTCACGGATGAAGTTGCTGTTCGACATCTACCACGTGCAGATCATGAACGGCGACGTGATTCGCCGGCTGCGTCAGTACAAGGACGTGATCGCTCATTACCACACGGCTGGAAACCCCGGTCGCGGTGAACTCGATGAGAAGCAGGAGATCAACTATCCGGCGATTATGCGGGCCATTCTCGAGACCGGCTACCAAGGCTTTGTCGCACAGGAGTTCATCCCGACTTGGCCCGACAAAGTGGAGGCCCTGCGTCACGCCGCCAAAGTCTGCGACGTGTGATCCAAAGTGACGATGTTTCTCGAGCCGTGAGTTCACGTTCGAGGATTGCAAACATCCGCAGCTATTTGGCTTTCGACCGCGCATCAAGTTTTGGCAGCGGTCCCGGGTTGGCATTGGGATCGGCGAGCCGTTTTCTGGCAAAGGCCACGTGAACAGCAGCCTCTTCGTTGTCTTCATACAGTGATTTGATGCTGGTCCAAATCTCTTCGGCTTCGCTCAACTTGCCGTTCGATTTGGAAGCCTCGGCGTCCGTGAGTCGCGAGTTCAGAAACGAGGCCAACGTTTCATCCCCCGATTCCGCCACGATCTTGTCCACTTCATCCTGAGCCAACAGGACGTAGATCCGGAACTCGGCCTTGGCCTTGAACAGATCGACGATCGAACGGTACTTGCGGAGTGCTGTGACACGATCGCGAAACAGCAGAAACTTTTCGGCTTTGAGAAACTGAAGTTCCGCTTCATTGAGGGGCGGCTGTCGGAGCTTGACGCGCGCACGCATCTTGCCGAGCGTTTCCTCCTTATCGACATCAACGATCAACGTCTGCGCTCTGTCCGAATGTTTGCCTTCCGGAAATCGTTCCAAGAGCGGCTTGAGCTGACCGTCTCGTGCTCGAACATGATCGAGCGTGAACTGGGACTTCATCAGTTGCTCGGCCCGCGCCAGCATGGCATCTTCGCTTGGCCACCATGCGTTCCAGAGAGTCCACGTGATGCCCACGACCAGCAGGCCCAAACACGTTCCGAGAAACCAGACTCGCTCGTAGAACGGGCTGTTGTCCTTTTTCTTCTTTTTCTTCTTGGACTTCCCGAGCGTGGACTTGTTGAGGTCTTCGATGTCTCGCGCGTTGGCGATCACCGTCGAGGCCGTCGCGTCTTCCATCTCCTGGGCGGCCACACTCTTTTGTTCGGTGATTTTGCGGAACACTCCTTCGATCTTTGTCTGGACATCGAGGGCATCGTAGGGGCGTTCTTGCGGGTCTTTCTCGAGCAGATGAAAGATCAGGTCTTCCACAAGCTGTGGACACTCGGGGACCAGCGAGGTGATGCGTGGCGGCTCCTCTTGCAAGTGCATCATCAGCATCTCGCCTTGGTTCTCGCACTGAAACGGAGTCTCTCCCGAGATCATCTCGAACAACACGCAACCGAGCGCGTAGAGGTCGGTCTTCTTATCGACGGGAGGCTTCCCGCGAATCTGCTCGGGAGCCATATAAGCATACGTGCCGACGGTCTTTCCGGCGGCCGTCAAGGCGGTGGCGGTGGTGTCGCGAGCGATGCCGAAGTCCGTCAACTTCATCGTGCCATCTTTGGTCAGCAGCAAGTTTCCGGGCTTGAGATCGCGATGAATGACCCCCGCTTCGTGAGCGTGTTCCAGTGCTTTTGCCACCTGCAACGCGATGTTAAGAGCCTCTTGCCACGGGAGCTTTCTCTTGATCTTCAACAGGTCTTCGACCGAGCCGCCCGTGACGAGTTCCATGGCATAGAAACGTTGTGTTCCGAACTTGCCGCCGCCGTAATAGCGGACGATGTGCGGGTGCTGGAGCTTCTTGAGAATCGACACTTCACGCTCGAAGCGGCGCTGCAATGACTCCGTGTCAGAGAACTCCGGCGAAAGAATTTTGAGTGCGACCGGGGCACCGTTCTTGGTATATGTCGCGCGGTAGACGATCCCCATCCCGCCAACGCCGATCCGGTCTCCGACTTCAAAAGGGCCGATCATCCGTTGAGTCATGCCAGGCGATCCCTCTGCAAGTGCGGTGTGAAGTGAGTCACGCGAAGTTCGAGATGTCCGGTCAGAATACGAGGCCCGTATTCTGGAAGCCGACCCGAACAAGTGCAATCCATTAGTACTCGAAGGATTCGCGGAACGTTCATTCAAGCTTCACAGACATCCTTAGACTGCTCAACATATGGTTGGCACGTTCGCGCCGACCAAGTCGTTCCACCCGTTGGTTAGGAATCAGTCATGCCTCTCAACTTGTTTGAGCGATCAGGATCGCGGTCAGTGCGCCGGCGAGCCTTCACATTGATCGAGTTACTCGTCGTGATCGCGATCATCGCGGTACTGATCGCTCTGTTGCTTCCGGCCGTTCAGCAGGCCCGTGAGGCTGCACGACGAACGCAATGTAAGAACAACCTGAAGCAGCTTGGTTTGGCGATGCACAACTACCACGACACGCACGGCGTTTTTCCATTCGGATGGGACGAGCGTGAGACGGGATGGCAGGCCATGATCCTGCCGCAGATTGAACGATCAAATCTGTACGGCACCCTGATCTGGCAGGAGAACGGCATGGGGAATTGGGACGCCATCGGCTCTCCCAATCTGACCGCCTGTGAACAGGTCATCTTTGCCTTTCGCTGCCCGAGCATGGCTGTTCCCGAACACATGGACAACGCAGGTATTCCGGGGCGATCTCCGGTGAGCTATCGCGGCGTCGCCTCTTCGATTGCAGCCTCTGACGATGCTTCGACCATCCCGGCAGGCAGCGGCACTACGGTTTCATTGGAACAGGCCAGTCACGATGGCATGTTCTTCGGCTGCAGCAGCGTCCGCATGAGTGACATCACCGACGGAACGTCCAACACGATGCTGATTGGTGAGTCCTTTACCGATCCGAATTACACCAAGGATGGACAAGGGATGGACTATTGGCAGATCGGCTCGCCTCAAACGGGGACATGGGTCTTGGGAGGCATCGGCGGCACAGAGTACTCGGAACTCGTCGGAAGTACGTTCGGGCGCATCAACAGCCGTCGCGATCCGGCGGTTCACGGCGTCATCATGGAAATGTCGTTCGGGAGTTGGCACGTCGGCGGTGCCCACTTCACGATGGCCGATGGCACTGTGCGATTCATCTCCGACAACGTCGATCTTCAACTCTATCGCAAGTTGGCCACCCGCGCGGGTGGCGAAGTTGTCGGCGAATTCTGAGGCCGAAGCATTGATCTCGTTCGTGAGGTCGTCATGGCCAAGTTTTCAGTAACCAAAGTCAAATCTGTTGCGATGAGGAGTCGTGATGAACATGCAGAGCCGCGTGGTTGTTTGTTTCTTCTCGTTGACGTTCGCGATCACGAGTGGCTGTGAATCCAAGCCCTCTGCGAACTACCGCACACTTGGACTCGTGGCAGTGAGTGGGCGAATCACGTTGAATGGTCAGTCGTTGGCGAAGGCCGTGGTCACGTTTGACGATGCCCAAGATGGAACGTTTTCGTATGGGCTTACGGATGCCAACGGCAAGTACAAATTGCGAATCGACTCCGACAAGTGGGGAGCGAAGCCGGGCAAGAAAATTGTTCGGATCAGTACCGCACGCCAGATTCTCGGCCTGAACACTTCGGAAGAAGGGGGCGAGAACAGTTCCGAAAAGCAGGCCCTCAAATCCGAATCGGCTAAGGAGATCGTGCCTGAAAAATTCGGCAA
>JAYTXB010000223.1:0-1547 GCA_043743205.1 Schlesneria sp. | reverse complement strand
ACTTCCAAGTTGCCGTGATACATCGCGTTGAGCAGCGCCTCTTCGAGCGCCATGCCGATCTGCATTCGCGCCGACAGATCGAGACCCCACTGTGTCGCCAAAGCGAACTGCAGATAGCGCGACAGCGAGAGCAGCAGGTCGAGATCGCTCTCCAAAACAAAGGTCTCGGTGCGCGACTGCATCCGCCGCAACACCTCGCGCTGCACGCGATCGTCTTGTCGCGCCGAGAGGACACGCCGCGCGGTCTCGATGAGTTGCAGTCGCAGGCCACGCTTCGGGACGTAGCTGGCGGCACCCGCTTGCAGTGCTTCCATCGCGATCTCTTCACTGCCGCGCGCCGTCATGAGAATGACCGACACGCCGGGGAACTCGCGCCGTACCGCTTGGCACAATTCGAGACCGTTCATCTCCGGCATCTGCATGTCGGTGAGTACCAAGTCGGGCTGTTCGAGGCGGATTGCTTCGAGCGCTTCCAGACCGTTGGTGGCGTACTCGATCGTCCAGTCGGTGTGCTTTTCAATCTGGCTCGCGGCCAGCTTGCGGTCAATCGTGGAATCGTCAACGACGAGGATGCGCGTCATGAGAAAAGTCTCCTGCTAGAGCGTCGGGATGAGCAGCGACGATTCGCGGTAATAAAAAATAAGGATGCGAATCGGCGGCGACAGGATACCGACATTCCGGCAGGGGGGAACCGTGACTCGATCAGGATGCTCAACAAGCAACCCCCTCGTTGGAACGACCCAAAGAAAAAGAAGTAGCCTGAAGTCAACGAAGGTCGCTCACCCCTCGTTGAAGCTTCAGGCTTCTTTCCGACGGAGACTCAACCGGCCTAATACCGGAACGTCGTTTGAACATAGAACTGTTGAGCGTCCTGGCGAGTCGGCTGAACGTTGTGAATGTAGTCGCCGTACCAGAACCAGAACTGGCCCGCTTCGATGCTGAAGTTCGGGTTGACGGTATAGGTTGCCAGCAGGTCGAGTTCCTGTCCAACATCGCTGCCGTGACCACCCGGCGAACCGAATCTCTGACCCGTGATCGTGTAGAGCGAGTCGTTGGCGTTGGCCAGTTGGATGAAGTGCTGTGCGGCTTGCAGTTGCAGCTTCTTGGTCGGCTTCACCGAGACTCGATAGTTGATGTCGCTGGTGTTCTGTCGAGCGACGTTGTCGATCAGACCGAGATACGCGTGGACCAAACCATAGTGCTGGAAGAACGTCCCTTTCGTGCCATCCGCCGGATTGCCGTCGCCGGAGGCCCAGTCGTAGAAGCCCCAGACCGTTGGCTCCCACTTCACCGTCTTCCACGTGTGGCCCACTCCGCCGGTGAAGTATCCGGCCTGCACGCTTTGACCCTTGTCATTGCCGAACTGATAGCCCCCTTCAAAGTCCGTCAGATACGATCGGTTGCCGCAGTCGGCGGGAAACGTTCCGAGCCAGCGGGTTCCCAGCGTGTAGCGCTCTCCCAACGGAAAGCTGTTGTTCAGCGGGGGCGGGACGACGGGGACCGGGTCGAAGCCGACTCCGCCCGGGAAGAGTTGGCTGTGGCGGTCG
>JAYTXB010000222.1:0-1040 GCA_043743205.1 Schlesneria sp. | reverse complement strand
AAGAGATCGGGTCGGTCGGTCGGTTGTTCGAGCGGGAGCGTGATCGTCGCGCGGTCGATCCCACTCAGCAGGTGCCCGAGGATTTTGTACTGTGTCTGCGTGAAGTCGGCGAAGCCATCGACCGCGAGGAACTCGACCGACGCGAACGAACCGCGCACGCCCTTGGCCAATGCCGAGCAAGCCAACCAGAAACGCCCCTCGTTGTCGTACCAGTTCTGTTCGGTGAGACACGTTTGATAGCGTTCATAGATGCGGCCGAGTTCGGCGTCCCGTTGAGACCTGCGTCCTGAATTGCGCGAACAGGCGGCGAGAAAATCCTCCGGCCAAATCTCCTCTCGCTTCAGTTCCGAGATGAACGACGAGACGACATCCAAGAAGCCGCTTGTCCGGATCACGGAAGAAAAACTGGAGAGCAGTCCCGCTCCATGCAACTCCGCCACGATTCGCCGGAGCATCAGCCGTTTCATCACCGGCGATATCGGTGTCGCGGGATGCCCGGCGGCCGCGAGTATCTGTTCCGCGAAAACATCAAACGTGAGGACTTGCGGCGCGAGTTGAACTGGCTCGTTCGCTGACAGCAGTCGCTCCACAACGGCCTGCTGAACGCGACGTGTCGGTGCGAGCCACAGCACGCCACCGAGCGACTGGCGTTCGCGAGCCTCCCGCAACGCGCCGCGATACTCGTCGAGCAATCGCTCGGTCTTTCCGGAACCCGCCCGTCCGGTCAGCAATGTGAGATGTGATGTCATGCGGCCGATTGTAGAGAACGGAACGCGAAGTTGGGACGGAGTTCAAGCCCTATCAGCCTGTTGAAAAAGGGGATTTGCAGTAACCCGAAGTGTGAGCGAGGGACGTACTTCTCGACGGTGTCACAACACCATCATTGCTCGCTCACGCTTCAGGTTACTTTTTCAACGGGCTGCTAGGTGTCTGTCCGGAAAGTCGAAGGCCATACCTTCCGTAGGGTGGGCACTGCCCACCATCAACGACCGATTGTGGTGGGCAGTGCCCACCCTACGGGTATCCGGACAGACACCTAG
>JAYTXB010000221.1:0-5531 GCA_043743205.1 Schlesneria sp. | reverse complement strand
CGGACTTCAATCCGATAGCGGCCCGGCGCGAGCAAGACGCGACGCCGCCAAGAGGCGACGCAATCGCCCGACTCACCGACTTGGATCGAGTACTGCTTGTGATCGGTTTCAGGATCGACTTCCTCAATGAGCGAGTCGCCGATTTCCTGCGCACCATACCAGTCGGCCACTTCGACTTGATTCGATTCATCGAATTCGACCGGCGTCGGGTCGCCGTGTTCGAGCTGCTCGCGCAGTGCGGGTTCTCGTGCCGCAATTCGTTCCTTCAGTTCACGGACTCGCTCGGCGAAGGTGCGTTCAAATTGCTCGCCCTGCTGATGAACGACGAGTCCCAAACGAGCGACCACCGCATCGAGTCGGTCGTGCAATCGCTTCGCTTCAAACAACGGCAACAACTCGGTAACGCGAGCCTTGTAACGCTGTCGCCATTCGGGGTTGTGCATCACCGCGCTGGAGACAATCGTCGGCGGGAACTCCAAGATCGGGTAGCCGGGGTCTTGAAACATCTGGTCCATGCCGTGGGGGATGAACCGCGCGCGACCGTCGGCTTGAGGTGCGAAGTAGATGCGGTAGTTGTTCTTGTTCGGCGTATAGCCGTCCCAATGACAGGTCATCCGCTCGAAAGCCATGAACGTGAGGAAGGCATCCACGTCGAGGTGCTGCTCGATCGCTGGCCAGCGGAGTGCCGCATCGGGTTGCTCACACGCAGCCTTGAGCGCCTGCAGGTCACTGTGATCGTCCGGCCCCTTGCCCGAGTCCTTCTCCAGATCAGCATCGACATCCTGCACGAAGCCGCCGTCATAAAAGTTGCCGGTCGCATCCCCGAAATGGCGTATCAGAAACGGCCGGTCGAAACCTTCCTTTAACACATAGAAGCCGAGATCACGGTCGTTCAACCAGACGCGCGCATGAGTGACTCGTGTCGCGGGAACTTTCGCATCGCGAGCGATCTCCGCGCAGACCCATTCGCACAGATACGATTCGTCCTGCACGGAGTTGTTCAGATGGAGCTTGTCCAACCCATGAAAGGTCTGCCCTTTGACGTGCTTGTGCATGTTGAGTGTGAAGGCGGGTTTGTCGTCGAGTTCGCGCGAACTCCCCGCCGCCCCCTTCACCTTGATCGCGACCTCCGTGTACTTGGTCTGATGCGGTGAAGCGGGATCGTCGAGATTGGGAAGACTTTCGACGATCCCGCATTTGACGTACTTGCGCAGGTCCTCGCGCAGCTTCGTCTCCTGTGACTTTTTGAGTTCGATCCTGATCTCCGGGATCAGCCCGTTGTTGAAAAGGAGGTCGCTCGGATCGACTGTGGCTGCCGCGAGTACTTCAGCGGCAGACGGCTCTGTTTGCGTGACGCCGCGCGTCGCACCACCCTGCGCGATCGCTCCGGCGTGCGGCTCATTCGATTTGCGGCACGACACAACACCGATCAACAGCAACACCGCGAGCAACCGCCAAGAACATCGTGCGTTCCGAAACAGAGCCATGCCACAACCTCTCAAGTCACTGGGAGGATGGGCACTCTGGCCCGTCCCGTTTGCACCACACGATCCCTGCCCGCACGTATAGAAAAATAGTCCGCAGCGTGAGCAAGGGTGTCTGATACTTTGAAAGCACGTGGGTTTCCTTGCTGACGCGGCGGGTTACCGTTCTAAAGCAAAGACCTTTGAATTGGCTTCATGCCTCACGGACCTCGACCGTTTGCACTCCGTCCAAACTTTGCAGTGACTTCACCAATGTCAGAGGATCGGCCGGTTCCCTCAAGCGGACGTTATAGCGCAGGTCGAGTGACAAGCCCTGCCGCGCGGTCACGATTTGAGTGAGTCGATAACTGATTAGTTCGCGCTGAAACAATTCGGTCAACAGCACGACCGGATCGTGTCCGGAGCCCATGCGAATTTCGAGACGATGTTCGCTCGCTTCAATCGTGCGTCGAGTGCCATTCGCGGCGAGCGTGATCGCGACCAGCGAGACGATCGGGATGCCAATCAAGCAGACGCCGTACTGTCCCGAACCGATCGCCATGCCAACCACCACGGCAAAAATCACAAAGGCGGTGTCGCGCGTATCATCCACCACGGTACGAAAGCGAACGATGGACAAGGCCCCCACCAGACTGAACGCCTTCGCCACACTGTTGCCAATCACCAGCGCGGTCATTGCCACCAGAATCGTCAACAACACCAACGTCACCGCGAGTGGCCAGACGCTCACCGGCGCAGAGCGCCGCGACGCATAGCATGTCCCTGCCACCGCCAGTCCTCCGAGTGTGGCACAGAGCAGCCGCAATGCGACCACGCTCCAAGCCACATCAACACTATTGGTCAAATCGTTGAGCAGCCAGTCTGGCATGGGAGTCTCGTTGAGGGCTGTGGTCACTCGTCATTTATCACGCATCATTTGTCATTGGCTCTGGTCTGCGCCAAAAGTCGAATGACAACTGACCACTTCACTTCACTTCATCTCTCAGCGGCTGACCACTCTGGTACAGCTTGAGGTGTGCGGCGAAGTCTTCATTCTGCGGATCAAGTTCCAGCGTCTTCGTGGCCCATTTGACGGCCGCTTTGAAGTCGCCCGCTTCGGCGAACGCGGCAGCCAGCGTATCGAGGAACTCTTCGTGCTTGTACAGGGTTTGCTCGCAAGCCAGCGTGGCCAACGTGACAGCTTGCTTCCCATCGCGGAACTTCGCAGTCGGGCAGGTTGCTCGAAACCAGGCGAGGTTGTTGGCAGGCAATGCCTCGCGTGGAGCCAGTTTGGTGGCAGCGGTGAAGTCGGCAAGAGCCTTGTCGAGATCCCCTTTTTCTACATACAGCCAGCCGCGATTGGTGAACGCCATTGCAAATTGGGGGTCCAACTTGATCGCCGCGTTCAAGTCTGCGAGTGCTTTGTCTGCCGCTTCGTTCTGATTAAACAAAGCCGATCGCACGAATAGTCCATAAGCATCAGGCTGGTCTCGTTCAATCAGGCTCTTGCTGTAAGCAATCGCCTCGTCAGAAGTCAGCATCTGGCTCCGCTCGATCCAACCGCGCCCTTTGGTGGTGTGAACTTGGAGCTTGGTCCCTTCGATTTCGCGGGCAAAGCACGGTGCGAGAATCTCCAATGCGGTGGCGGTCGTCTTGGCGTCAATCCGCACAACGGCCTCCTTCTTCGGGAACAGAATCTGGTCAGTCAAGTCTTCTGCGGCCAACACCGGTGGCAGACAAAACACAAACGAACCGCACAGCACCGACAACCAAACTCGACTCACGATTGAATCCCTTCATGTGAATAACGACTCGCGCTCCCAATAGAACCGCTCCGATTCGGAGGGGCGTGATTTGCGTGCGGGGTTTGTCGTGAATCTCGGCCGGCGCGTCAACGACTCAGGGAGGGAAGCATTGGATCGTGTTGATCACGCGGTCCTGTGTCAGATAGGGCCGCGAGAAGTGTCGATCACCGTAGGGTGTGACCCGCGCCGAGCCAGCAGACCCGATGAACAACGGCTTTCGCAGACTCGAACAGGCGCTGGCCATGACGTGTGCCACAAGTGTCTTTCGTTTTCAGCAGTCGCTTCTACAATGAGCCGCCCAAATCAGGAGTCAGGGGACAGGGATTAGGAGTCAGCAAAACGAAGATCAAATTCGTCTCATACCGACTCTTAACTTCTGCCTTCTGCCCCCATCCTTCTCTTTCCGTCAGTCTTGTCAGGAGTCATCCGCGTCCATGGGCGAACAATACATTTTCACGATTGAGGATCTCCATAAGGCTCACGAGAAGAAGGAGATTCTGAAGGGAATCTGGTTGTCGTTTTATCCAGGTGCCAAGATCGGCGTGTTGGGGCCGAACGGTGCCGGAAAATCGACGCTGCTCAAGATCATGGCCGGACAAGACAAAGAGTTCATGGGGACGGCGAAGTTGGCGGCAGGCTACGACTGTTATTACGTGCCGCAGGAACCAGTGCTCAATCCCGAACACACGGTGATGGATGAACTGAACGAATCCGTCTCCGCCAAACGTGCGATTCTCGCTCGCTACGACGAGATCAACGAGTTGTTTGCCGATCCCACCGCCGACATGGACAAACTGATCGAGGAACAAGGCCGAGTCCAAGAGATGATCGATCACCAGAATCTTTGGGAGTTGGACCGTGAATTGGAGATCGCGGCTGACGCGATGCGACTCCCGCCGCTGGAAGCGATGATCGGCCCACTGTCCGGAGGCGAAAAGCGCCGGATCGCACTGTGCAAGGCTCTGATGCAACAGCCCGATCTGTTGTTGCTCGATGAGCCGACGAACCATCTCGACGCGGAATCGGTCGCTTGGCTCGAACGCCATCTCCATGACTACAAGGGAACCGTCGTCGCAGTCACCCACGATCGCTACTTCCTCGACAAGAGCTGTCAATGGATTCTGGAACTCGATCAGGGACGCGGCATTCCGTGGGAAGGAAACTATTCCTCGTGGCTCGAACAAAAGCAGGAACGAATTCGCAAAGAGTCCAAGGCGGCCTCCGTGCGAGATCGGACACTGGAAAAAGAACTGGAGTGGGTCCGCAGTTCTCCGAAGGCGCGCCAAGCGAAGAGTAAGGCTCGACTCGCCGCTTACGAACAACTCGTTAAAGAAGAGCAGGAATCGCGTGACGAAACGATCGAACTCCAAATTCCCCCCGGCCCGCGTCTGGGTGAGAACGTCGTGATCTTCGATGGTGTGACGAAGGCCTTCGGCGACAAAATTCTCGTCGAGAACCTGTCGTTCCGCCTCCCCCCTGCCGGGATCGTCGGCGTCATCGGTCCCAACGGTGCCGGTAAGACGACGCTCTTCAAAATGATCATGGGGTTGGAGCAACCGGACTCCGGAACCGTGACCGTCGGCGACACAGTCAAGATCGCTTTTGTCGAACAAAACCGCGCCTCACTCGATGGAGAGAAGTCGGTCTACGACAACATCTCGAACGGAGCCGACTATCTGACGTTCGGCAAGATACGGATCAACACCCGCGCGTACTGCGGCAAGTTCAAGTTCAAGGGTGAGGATCAACAGAAGCAGGTCAAGCTGCTCTCCGGCGGGGAACGCAACCGCCTGCTGCTCGCTCAGACCCTGACGGTTGGCGGCAACTTGCTGCTGCTGGATGAACCGACCAACGACCTCGACATTGAAACCCTTCGTTCTCTGGAAGAAGGGCTGCTCCACTTCAGTGGCTGTGCCGTCGTCATCAGCCACGATCGCTGGTTCCTCGACCGAGTGGCCACGCACATCTTGGCGTTTGAAGGAGACAGCACCGTCGTTTGGCATGAAGGGAACTTCGAGAGCTACGAAATCCTCCGTCATCAGCGTCTTGGTGCCGATGCCGATCAACCGCATCGGATCAAATATAAGAGGTTGTCGCAGTAGGACGGCAATTCGCTTCGAGTCTGCTGGCTCGTGAACGACATCTCCAGAGGATGGGCACTTGCGCCCATCCTCCGAGTTTTGATCGACCAGCTAGAACGGCCGCTTCTCAGTCGCGGCCACTTGCTGGAAGCCGTTTATGCCGATCTCCGGCGTTAAGGCGA
>JAYTXB010000220.1:0-5890 GCA_043743205.1 Schlesneria sp. | reverse complement strand
GGCAAATCGACTCTGGTGAACCTGCTCCCCCGTTTCTACGACGCACAGTCGGGGAGCGTGCGTCTCGATGGAGTCGATCTGCGTGAGGCCGACCTGCGTGAGCTTCGCGCTCAAATGGGAGTCGTCACGCAAGAGACACTGCTCTTCGATCGGACTATCGCCGAGAACATCGCCTACGGTTGCGCGGGAGCTTCGCGGCCAGAGATTGAAGAGGCCGCGCGACGTGCCCGAGTCACCGACTTCGCTCGACAACTCCCCGACGGATTGGAGACGCACGTCGGTGATCGCGGCCAGCGACTCTCAGGTGGCCAGCGTCAGCGTGTTGCCCTCGCGCGGGCCCTCCTGCGTGATCCCGCCATCCTGATCCTCGACGAAGCCACGTCGGCCGTCGATGCGCACAGTGAGCAGCTCATTCACGAAACTCTGCGCGAGTTCTCGGTCGGTCGCACCACGCTCATCGTCACACACGCCATGACGACGACGCTCGTCGAACTCGTCTCGCATGTCCTCGTCATGGATCACGGTCGAGTAATCGCGTTCGGACGCCATGCCGACGTGCTGGCCACGTGCCCCGCCTATCAGCGCCTGTTCGACGCCCAGTCCCACCGCCGCGCCGCGTGAGGAATGGAGCGGGTGCAGTCGCCAATTGGTGCTCGTTTTCCGGTCCCCTCGCCCCCGTCTGCGGGGGAGAGGGCTAGGGTGAGGGGGCCGAGCGGTCGAGAGTCATCAGAAACGAAACGCGAATCCAGAGGGGGACACCGTCGCATTGATCTTCGTACGTCAGACTCTCCGAACGAATCCCCCCTCACCCTAGCCCTCTCCCCCCGAGGACGGGCGGGAGAGAGGACAAATCACGGACCATCAATGGGCGACTGCACCCGAATAAAGCCGCGTGGCCGAGCCATGATTCAGTTCGTCGCGCGGAGTGAATACAATCCCGCCCCGCTTGGCTTCGACCCGCTGTCGGTCTCCGCACGCCGAGCATTTCTCGCCCAGTTGCCTGTGTTTGGAATCTCTCATGCCTAGCTGTGTCCTCGCCTATTCCGGTGGTCTCGATACGTCGGTCATTCTCGGCTGGTTGCAGGATGAGGGCTACGACGTTCACTGCGTCTACGTCGATCTCGGGCAACCCGGCGAAGATCGTCAGCAGGTGCTGACGAAGGCCAAGACGTGCGGAGCCAAGTCGTGTCGCATCGTCGATGCTCAGGAAGAACTCTGTCGCGACTTCGCCTTCCCCGTCATGCAGTGGCAGTCGCGGTACGAAGGGGTCTATTTGTTGGGCACGTCGATCGCGAGGCCCCTCATCTCGAAGATTTGCCTACAGGTCGCGAAGGAAGTCGGTGCGGACGCCTACGCGCACGGAGCGACCGGCAAGGGGAACGATCAGTGCCGCTTCCAGCTCGCGGCCGAGGCCCTCGAACCGGGGATCAAGATCATCGCCCCGTGGCGGATCGAGAAGTACCGCGCCAAGTTCCCCGGTCGCACCGAAATGATCGCCTTCTGCCATGAGAAGAACATCCCGGTGAAAGCCTCGGTCGCCAAGCCCTACAGTTCCGACGAGAACTGTCTGCACATCAGCTACGAAGCGGGAGTCCTCGAAGACCCGAAAGTGACCGGCGTCGATGTCCCTGACTTCGGCATGACCGTCTCACCGCAACAGGCTCCCGACCAAATCGAGCACGTCACGATCGGCTTCGAGCAGGGCGTGCCGACCACACTGAACGGTAAGACGGTCAGCCCGCTGACGATGGTCCTCGAACTGAACAAGATCGGCGGCCGGAACGGCGTCGGACGGCTCGATATGATCGAGAACCGCTTTGTTGGCATGAAGAGCCGCGGCGTGTACGAAGCCCCCGGCATGACGCTCCTCTACGAAGCCCATCGCTACGTCGAGCAACTGACACTCGACCGCGACCTGCTCCACCTGCGAGACCGCCTCAGCCCCGAAATCGCCGAGATGGTTTACTACGGCTTCTGGTACACGGCCAAGATGGACGCCCTGATGGCCTTCAACAAACAGACGCAATCGGTCGTGACGGGCGAGATCAAACTGGGCCTCTACAAAGGCAACATCATCATCAACAGCCGCACCAGCCCCAACAGCCTCTACGACGACAAGATCGCCAGCATGGAAGCGGGCGGCAGCTACAACCAAACCGACGCCGAGGGTTTTCTACGCATCATGGGCCTTCCCAGCCGAGTCCAAGGGAGGGTACGGCCACGGCCGTATTGAACTAACGTATTCTCACAGTCCCCAATCGCCTCCCGTCGTCAACAATGAAAACGGAACGACGAGCGGGTGACACAGCCTGTCGATACAGCCATCTGTCGCGTTTCGTCCACGTGCCTTGAAATGCTCTGTCTGGTAGCCTTCGTTCCATGCGTATCGACAAACTCACTCTCCGCAACTTCAAGGCGTTCGAGGAACTCACAATCTCGTTTGCGCGAAGAGTCGATGCCCCCGCAGAGAGCAATGGGTCGTTTCATCTGTTGATCGGTGAGAACGGGGCTGGAAAGACATCGGCTTTGGAGGGATTGGCGGTCGCGGTCGGTAGCTGGTTTCTTGGAATGCGCGGCTATGACTCAAGGCATATTCAACCCGATGATGTCCGAGTTTCCCTTCAGGAGTTCGGCGACACGCTTCGCATAGAGCAGCAGTATCCAGTCGAAGTTGAGACTCACGGGCGTGTACTCGGAACCTCGCTTGATTGGACACGAAGTGTGCAAGCTGAAGGGGGGCGAACGACTCGTCAGCAGGCGGGCGTTATCAAGACTGCGGCTGAGATTGCCGCGAAGGCAGTAATGCATGGATATGACTTCACGCTGCCACTGATCTCTTTCTTCGGCACCGGACGACTATGGCAAGAGCCACGAGATATGGCGGCCGTTCGGACAGAGCGAGCGAAACAGAAGGGAACAGGAAAAGCTCCCCAAGACGTGGCCAATGACCTCAGTGACGAACCTGACTTCGGGTCGCGACTGGCTGGGTATCGGTTCAGCATTGATCCGCGTTGCAGTCCTCGCGACCTACTGCGATGGCTCCAACGCGAGAAGCGAATCGCCGCCGATGAGGGAAAAGAATCCACTCAATTCGTAGTAGTCAAAGAGGCCATACGCAGGTGTTTGGAGCATTGCCAATACGTGGACTTTAATCTGCGGCTGGGAACGCTGCTCGTGGAGTTGGAGGGACACGGACGGCTACCCTTCGGCAATTTGAGTGACGGTCAACGTAACATTCTGGCGATGGTTGGTGACCTTGCTTTCAAGGCCGCACAGTTGAATCCGCATTTGGGAACAGACGTTTTGGCGAAGACTCCGGGAGTGGTGTTGATCGACGAACTCGATCTCCACTTGCATCCCCGGTGGCAACAGCATGTCGTGGCAGACCTCTGCCGCACGTTTCCAGAAGTGCAGTTCATCGCCACGACACACTCGCCACTGATCATCAACAGCGTCCAGCCCGAAAGCTTGATCGTGCTGACTCGCGACGAAGCTGGGCGAACGGTTGCGGTCAACGGCACCCAGTCCTATGGCTTGGACGCAAACTGGGTCCTAGAACATCTGATGGGTGTTCCTTCTACTCGACCTGAGCCGATGGTGCCCGTGATCCGGCAAGTCGAAGACGCGCTGGAATTGGGGGATCTCGACGCTGCAAGGATGTCGTTGGCCGAGCTTCGACGCCTGCTCCACGGTGACGACGGTGATGTTGCGAGGCTTGAAGCCACGATTAACAATCTGGAGGAATTGGCGGATGCGCCAGATTCTTAAGACGGTCGAACCAGCCGTCCTTGCGGAATGGCGAGCGAGATTTCAGAGCGACATCAACTTCGGCTACGACCTCATCCCCAGTGATGTTCGTTCCGCTGTCCTTGAGTCACTGCTATCAGAACAGGGGTGGCTATGCGCCTACACTGGTCGCCGTGTCTGGACGGACGGGTGTCATATCGAACATCTGAATGCCCAAGCTCATTGTGAGCGGGGTGAAGACGTTGCCTACACGAATCTCATCGCCTGCCATCCCGCTCCGAATACTGGAGAATCTCCGTATGGAGCACATCCCAAAAAAGCCTGGCCGTCACCTGCCGAACGTTATCTCTTCGTCTCTCCGCTGGACTCTCGCTGCGAGGCTCGATTTCAGTTCAACTTGCGTGGTGAAATTGTCGCTTCTCGCGCGGATGATCAAGCTGCGACGACGACGATTGCCAAGCTCAAGCTCGATCATTCGGAACTGACGCGACTCCGCAAAGAAGCCATCAATGCCACGTTGATCAAATCGGGGCATGGTCCCGCATCATTATCCCTGGCTGACGCACGGCGGCGGCTGGTCGGCCTCGAAACGAAAGAAAAAGCTGGAGTGCGGCTTGAACCCTATTGCTTTGCGTTGAAGCAGGCTTTGAGAAAGCACATCGCCCGGATTGAAGCAATTCGCCAGAACAAACGGTAGCGTTCATAAGGCGTTGCTTCTTGGCGTGTTGACGTTATCTCGACGCCGGGCGCCACTGGCGAAAAACACTGATCAACGAGTGAATGTATTGGATGCCACTGGCCGGGCTTGACTGCCAGTGTTCTTTGATCAAACTGGCGATCCAAAGCTGCCGCTAGAGGCGATTGGAATGGTTGCCGAAACTCGACCACGCTGATTCCCGTCGTCGGCGAGTTCTCTGTTGTCCCGAGACGAACCAAATGACGCCGTCACCATCACGAGGCAGGTTGAATGGCATTCACCTTACCGCCGCATGTGTCATTTGCGGGATTGTACTTATCGCTTCGATGATTACTTGGCAGATCGTTCGCCTTCAGAGAAATGCACTGTTGCAGAAGGAGAATCTGCAGCAGGCTGCGGCTGTGGTCGTGAAATTGGAAAACGACCGATGGACCACATTGACAGACTCACACGGAGGTTTCTCAATTGACGTTCGAGGCAAAGTCATCCTGAATGAAGTCCCTCATGACGATGGTCACACGGATCGAGTGCTCTCGTCTTATCATTACACCGAGAGCGAACGAGAAGATGATGCGGTCGTGTTCGCTGCGATCTATGGAACACCTCCTCACGGGTGGAAACCGATTTCAGAAGAGGAGCGGTTCGCCAACCTCGATACGACCTTGGCGAGCCAATCCAATCGGACAGTGGTTTCTCGAACCTCAATCACATTCGGTCGCTTTCCCGGAGTCGAACATCGAATTCGCGAACCAAGTGGGCGCGAGTCAATCACCCGCACGTTCGTCATCGGTGCTGATACGCTGGCCGTGTCGGTCAGTTGCTCGAACGAAGCTGACATGGTTGCGAACGCTTCCCAATTCTTTGACTCTTTGCAATGGCTCAAGCTTCAATGAATCGTTGGGAAGCTAATATTCAATTGAAGGGAAGCCAAGGATCTCGACGGTTGTCGATCGTGATCGTTGGACACTTACCGTGGGACAGGCAATACCCATCCTGGACCAATCCCGGCAGGCTGGCACTGCTCTTGGGGACGCGAAACCAAGGTGCGATGTGCCACAGCTCCGGAGTCTTCGGAGGAGCAGTGCCGACTGAGCAGTTGCGTAGGGTGTGTGGAGTCTTCGGAATACACCAATCGCTTCGGCAACACGACCTCCACCAGCCTGACGAGGCCGCTAACGGTTAATGCTGGCGTCTTGATGCCCGTCGCGGCTCAATGGTGGCAAACCCGCGACGGGCACGAGTTGTTCGTTCTCTGTCCGTTCAGCCTCTGTTGTGCGCGGGTCTCCTGACCCCGCACGGAGGCCGACCGAAGGTCTTCTCTTTGCGCTAGGTGTGTGACCAAGTCCCGTAGGTCACAGGCTGTGCCTGACATCTTGATTCGGTGTCGTGATCGCCGCCGCTGATCGTCGGGGTTTCACGTTCCAAACAGGGTGGGCCAGCGCGGCG
>JAYTXB010000219.1:0-11776 GCA_043743205.1 Schlesneria sp. | reverse complement strand
GGTCGGCCTCCGACGAGGGCTTCAATCTCGACGCATTCTTCGGCGGTCCGTTGGTCGTTCCAGAGAATGGCGTGTCGGATGACGTTCTGCTGCTTGTCGAGAAACACGCTACCGTGCATCTGACCGCTCAGTCCGATCCCGGCGATCTCGTCCGGCTTGATCTTGCCCGCCTTCATCACCTTCTTGACCGTTTCGACGGTCGCGTCCCACCAATCATCGGGGTTTTGCTCGGACCAGCCGGGTCGAGGCGACATCAGGGGATATTCGGCGGTGGCTGAGGCAAGGATGTCTCCGTCCTCACGCATGGCAATGGTTTTGGTCCCACTCGTGCCGATATCAATCCCCAGAAATACTGCCATCGTGAGTGGTCCCTTGGTGCAGGCGAGAGGTGTGGCGGAGAGAACCGCGCGGGGCCGCAACGATCAAGTGGTTAGGCTCGAACGTCCGGTCAATTGAGGCGACAGTCTATCAATGTAGGGGTTGACTCGCCACGAACTCCGCTCGAACGGCAGCTTCGGCCTTAAACCGCACAATCTGCGCGAAGTGTGTGGATTGTGGCTCACGCGGTGAAAGACCGGTCTTGCCGACCGTTCTGGCCGCTCCTATAAATTCCCCCGCTCAAACGGTTGTCCATGATTCTGACGGAGGTGCCAAAACTACTGCGTGAGCTTGGAACGATTCAACGGTGCATGCTAGACATGACCGGTTCCCGCTCTACACCTGCGACTCCACCGTCACAATCGACACCGAGCGAGTCTCCCGAGGCCGCGGTTTCTGTTCGTCAGAGATCGCGGTCTCGGTCTTTGATGGCGCGTGAGTTATCAGGCTCGGCGTGCCTGTCATGAGTCCCTCGGTCCCAACAGCCTCGCGCGAACGCGCCGTCATATTCGCTGCCGCCTGAGCGGGCGAAGGTTGTTGTCGAGCGAAAGTCTCGGATGCGGAATGGCCGATACTTGCAACTTCAGGTACGCTCGGTGCCCTTAGTGAGTGGATGCTCAGTTCCTTCAGACCTACCGTTTTTGGCAGCAATCATCATGACCAGTGCCTCGACCCAAGTTCACGCTCCAACGGAATCCATTCCGGGCGAATTGAAGATCGTGACTGATGCGACTTGCACGTTTTGCGGATGCGTCTGCGACGACATCGATCTGACTGTCAAAGACAATCACATCATCAAGGCCGAGCGGGCGTGTGTCCTCGGCAAGGCGTGGTTTCTCAACCATCACACCGATGACCGGGCGAGCTGCCTGATCGACGGCCAGCCCGCCTCGTTGGAAGCCGGATACGATCGCGCGGCACAGATTTTGACGGACGGCAAGTACCCGATCATCTACGGCCTGAGCGATTCACCGTGTGAGGCTCAAGGGATCGCGGTCAGCATCGCCGATTGGATCAAGGGGACGATCGACACGACGACCAGTGTCTGTCACGGTCCGTCGGGCATGGCGTTTCAGGGTGTCGGCGAAGTGACTTGCTCGCTGGGTGAAGTGGCCAATCGCGGCGACATGATCATCTTCTGGGGCTCGAACCCGGCAGAGAGTCATCCGCGCCACTTCACCAAGTACAGCCTGATGCCTAAGGGAATGTTCCTGCCCAACGGGCGGAAGGATCGCACCTGCGTGATCGTCGATGTCCGCAAGACCAAGAGTGCCCGAGCGGCCGACATCTTCATCCAGATCAAACCGCGAAAGGACTTCGAGGCACTCTGGACGCTGCGAGCACTCGCCAAGGGGATTGAACTCGATCCCGAACTGGTTCTGCGCGAGACGGGTGTGGAACTGTCCGTCTTTCAAGATTTGATGACTCGCATGAAGGCTGCCAAGTTCGGCGTGATCTTCTTCGGCATGGGACTGACGATGACACGCGGCAAGCACTGCAACAGTGAGGCATTGCTGGCATTGACCCGCGACATGAACGCCTTCACTCGGTTCACGGCCAAGCCGAACCGAGGCCACGGCAACGTGACCGGTGCCGACAACGTCGTCGCCTGGCGAACCGGCTTCCCCTTCGGCGTGAATCACTCACGCGGATACGCCCGCTTCAATCCCGGCGAGTACACGACCTCCGACACGCTGGCGAATCGCGAGGCCGACGCCGCGATGACGATCGCTTGCGACCCGATGGCCAACTTCTCGCAACCGGCTCGCGAACACCTGGCCTCAATCCCCTACATCGCGCTCGACACGAAGGAGACTCCCACCACCCGCGCCGCCGCCGTCGCCTTCACCGTCGCCACCTACGGCATCAACACGGGAGGCACCGTCTACCGCATGGACGATGTCCCAATCCCCCTCCGCCCCGCCTTCCCCTCACCACATCCCAGCGACTTTGATGTGCTGACGAACATCGAGACGCGGGTCAAGAAGTTGTTGGGGGTGACGGCATGATCGGTAACTGTTCGGCTGACAAACGAGTGGCTGAAGGGGGGCGGAGTGATCAAGTTCGTCGAATTGATCGAGGATGCCGGAGTCAAACTCTCTAATTACAAAATTCACTGTGCTACAGGTGAGGGAGCGAATCATCCACTTGAAGCATTCTTCGCAGGTAAGTGGAAAACATGGCAGGAACACCAAAACCAAGAGAACTTTAAGTGCGAGCAGATTCTCTCGCTGATCCATCTTGGGAAGATGCGGTGGCTCTTTGGCGGTGTCTTTCGCGTTTCGGGAGTAAAGGCGCGTAGTCCCATCGGATTTAGATACTCAACCGAGGAACTCGGCGGTCTGGACCATCTCGTTGGAAGAGCCATCATTGAATTCAACAAATCATTTCGAAGTTCTTATTTGCGAGGAGTGAAATACGGAAACGAATTGCTCGTTGCCGCCATACGAGAACTTCGAATGACCGTGGGGGAGTTTCCTGGGTTCAACAAAGTGTTGCTGTCACACAATACGCTGACCACCCTGGTAAATGAATTGAATCCCTCGTGGCGCGGAGCACTTCGCAGCGTGGCGGGTATCTATCTCATTACGGACAATTTGAGTGGAAAAATGTACGTCGGTAGCGCCTGTGGAGGCGACGGAATCTGGCAACGT
Source organism: Schlesneria sp. (assembly GCA_043743205.1). GTDB lineage: Bacteria > Planctomycetota > Planctomycetia > Planctomycetales > Planctomycetaceae > Schlesneria. The sequence goes on along the minus strand of JAYTXB010000219.1, from coordinate 8,744 downwards.
TGGACGGCTTATGCGACCAACGGACACGGTGGAAATGAAGAATTGAAGAAACTGCTTCAACTCAAAGGAATCGACCACGTCAAACATTTTCAGTACGCCATTCTCGAAGTGTGCGATGTTGGCACGGGTGAGAAAGACATCTTGAAGCGTGAATCGCACTGGAAAGACGTGCTGCGAACTCGTGAATTCGGACTCAACGGCAAAAAGTGGACTCAGAACCATGTCCAACCCTGAAACGGACAACCGAGACAACAAACATGAGTTGGCGGAAACATTAGGACGCCTCCGAAAAGGCATTCGCGATCCTGTCGCGATGAGCCGCGCCCGTGAACAAATGGACCAGATGCGTGCCGAGATTTTTGAGAAGTTTGGAACCCTCAATATCGCCGTGGATTTGATTCGGGAAGCACGGGGCGAATGCGGCGAGTCTTGTGAACACCCTGCGGTTTCGAGCAGATTCGTCGCAACGCTCAATCGCTTGCGAGTGGCTGCGGAGCAAATGGACCGGTTGATTTGTGCCCTGAACGATCTTAGAGCAAACGTGCTTCCGACAAATCCCCAACTGTTCGTCGCGATGGCCGAAGCCCCGTTGGAAGACCTGAATTGTTTGCGACGTGACATCAACCGATACGCCCTGGAGTTGTCATTCATCCGGTAAACGTCGATTCAGTAAATCAAAGTAGCCTTCATCGCTCCGCGTGAAGATTGCCGAGTGCGATCGGACGCGATTTGGTTGATTCACGTGGAACTCGCGAACGGCTTTCTTCACGCGGAGCGATGAAGGCTACTTTCAAGACAAGACACTGCCCCACCGAGACTTCACTCACTCATGACCACACCCGACTACACGAAAATTTCGCAGGGCACCGTCTACGATCCGGCCAATGGCGTGGATGGCGAAGTGCGCGACATCTGGATTGCTGACGGACGCATCGTCGCGGCTCCGACCAATTCCAGCGTCCGACCTTCGAGGACCATCGATGCCAGCGGGCTGGTGGTCATGCCGGGCGGCATCGACATGCACTGCCACATCGCCGGGCCGAAGGTCAACGTTGCTCGCAAGATGCGGCCCGAGGAGAAGCGCAAGGCGGAGCTAATTCACAGCACGAAGCTCACGCACAGCGGCACGATGGGGAGCGTCCCCAGCACGTTCGCCACCGGGTACAAGTACGCGGGCCTCGGCTACACGACCGCCTTCGACGCGGCGATTCCTCCCCTGGGAGCACGCCACGCTCACGAAGAATTCGACGACACGCCGTGCATCGACAAGGGGATCTACCTGCTCATGGGGAACAATCACTACGTCATGCAATGCCTTCAGAAAAATGAACCTGAGAAACTGAAGGCCTTCATCGGCTGGCTGCTGACAGCCGCGAAGGGCTTCGCCCCGAAGCTCGTCAATCCGGGGGGCGTCGAAGTCTGGAAGAGCCATCAGGCGGGAAACGTCAGCGGGTTGGATTCGCTTGTCGATCACTTCCAAGTGACGCCGAGACAGATCATCGGCGGAGTCGCGAAGGCGGCGACCGAACTGCGGCTGCCGCATTCGGTCCACATTCACTGCAACAATCTCGGGATGCCCGGCAACTGGGAGACGACGCTGGAAACGATGCGGGCTCTCGAAGGACATCGCGGCCACATCACTCACATTCAGTTCCACAGCTACGGCGGAGGCAACGGGGACGAGAACACCTTCAACAGCAAGACCGTCCCGCTGGCCGAGTACGTCAACGCGAACAAGCACATCACGGTCGATGTCGGTCAGGTGCTGTTCGGTGAGACGACCAGCATGACGGGGGACGGGCCGCTCGGTTACTTCCTCTCGAATGTTTATGGCGGCAAGTGGTTCAGTTCCGACACCGAAATGGAGTCGGGTTGCGGGATCACTCCGATCAAATATCGGAACAAGTCGCTCGTGCATGCGTTGCAGTGGGCGATCGGGTTGGAGTGGTATCTGCTCGTCGAAGACCCGTGGCGAGTCGTCATGAGTACCGACCATCCCAACGGCGGCTCTTTCCTCGCCTATCCGCAGATCATTCGACTGCTCATGGATCGCACGTACCGGCAGGACATTCTGAAGACGTGTCATCCCGAGGTGCGTCAGCGCTGCACGTTGGGCGACCTCGACCGCGAATACACTCTGAACGAGATCGCCATCATCACGCGCGCCGGCCCCGCGAGAATCCTCGGCCTCGCCAACAAAGGCCATCTCGGAGTCGGAGGCGACGCGGACATCACGATCTACACGCCGCACGAGAACAAAGAAACGATGTTCGAGCTGCCGCGCATGGTCATCAAATCGGGACGGGTCATTGTCGAACAAGGGGAGATTCGCGACCCTTTGAACGGCAAGACGCTGCACGTGCAGCCGGACTACGACCACGATGTCGAGAGCGACATCCAAACGTGGTTTGAGAAGTACTACTCGATCCGCTGGCGCAACTACCCGGTCGACCTCAGTTACCTGCACGAGTCCTGCGTCGTGCCGATGAAGTGAGAACGGAACGAACCGATGATTATCGAACGCCTTTGGCTTGCCCAACAACTGCCTGAACTTGCCAATGACTTAGACTTGGCGTTTCGTCGTATTGGTCGTGAGGACTTGGCGAACTGCGTGTGGGATGCAGAAATCATCGAGCCTTGTCCCTGCGACTACGAAGGTTGTGCCACGTTCTACACTCTTCCGCATAACCCATGGTCGGGACAAGTTGAGTGCTTCTGTTTGGACAATGTGGACGGACTGATTTCAGTATTTGTTGTGAACGGTCAACTTGGAGGGGTGGAATTGTTTGGTCGCCAAGATATCGGTCGCGAACTGATTCGAATGTTTTCGTATGGTTGGTCGGAAGTGTGATGGCACGAGTTGGACTGAAAGGGCTTCAAACTTCCGACGGATGCAGATGGGTTCTGTCGGCTGGAAGCCGACAAGAAGCAAACAAAGCCGGATGAGCGATGAAGTTTGATGGTCAATGAATACGACCTGACGAACGATGACACACAACAGGACGCAGACCACGTGATGACGACTGAACAAACCGCTGCGCTACAAACAACTGCCACTTCAATTCTGAACCTCAATGGTGTCGAGATCATCGACACGTTTGCCGAGGCGTTCCCGATCAAGGCCGCGCGGCTGATCATCACGGCCGCCAACGAACGGTGGGCGCGAACGGCCGCGACGGTGCTGTGTGGCAACGCGACGAGCGTCATCGCCTGCGATGTTGAGGCGGCGATCGAACGCGATGTTCCTGCGAACGAAACTCCGGATGGGCGGCCGGGCGTGACGGTTCTCGTGTTTGGATTCAGCCTCGACGGCCTCACCAAAGCGCTGCAAGGGCGAGTCGGACAGTGCATCCTCACCTGCCCCACGACCGCCTGTTACAACGGCATCATGGATTGCCCGAAGGAAAAGCGGATCAAGATCGGTGGCGGCATCCGTTACTTCGGTGATGGCTTTCAAAAATCGAAAAAGCTCGGCGATCAACGCTTCTGGCGCATCCCTGTCATGGACGGCGAGTTCCTCTGCGAGGACCAGTTCGGCACGGTGACGGGCGTCGCGGGTGGCAATCTGTTGATCTGCGGGACGAGCGCCGGTTCCGCTCTCGCTGCCGCTGAGTCAGCCGTCGAGTCGATTCGTTCGTGTCCCGATGTCGCGTTGCCGTTCCCCGGTGGAATCGTTCGTTCGGGCAGCAAGGTGGGGTCGAGGTATCCGAAACTCAAGGCCAGCACGAACGAGGCTTACTGCCCGACGCTGCGTTCGCTCGTCACGTCCGAGTTGCCCGCCGGTTGTAACGCGGTCTACGAGATCGTGATCGACGGCCTGAGTTTCGAGGCCGTTCAATCGGCCATGCGTCGCGGTCTGCACGCGGCCTCAGCCTCGCCCGGCATCCTCAGAATCACGGCGGGCAACTACGGCGGGAAGCTCGGCAAACACCACTACCACCTGCGCGACTTGCTTTGAGTTGTCGAACCGAATTGCGAGCTTGGGACCGGCGCATCAACAACTGCCGGAACCTTGTGAGCCGGGATGCTTCTGCCTGTGATTGACGCGCCGATACTCGGGTTCTCGTAAGGCGAGCGGCAAAAAGAAATGTCCCTGTAGGATGGGCACTCCTGCCCGTCCGGCTTTCTGTCTTCCAGCCGGACGGGCAAGAGTGCCCATCCTACATCGCGATCCGACAATTCCTGCCGCTCGCCTAAGGTGACGGCACGGTGATTCGCGCGAACTACAAGCTGCCGAGATCCGACTTGAGCGGCAATGAGGGGATGCTGGGATCGACGGGTATGAAGCGGGGCAGCACGAAGCCGCCGATGCGGAGTTTGACCTGTTCAAACGAGTGATTGCGGACGTTCGCTTCGGTCGTGTCTCCCTTCAGCGAGTTGGCCGCGTCTTGCGAGATGTTGGCGGCCCACCAGAGGCGGGCGTCGCCTTTGCGTTGAAGCACGATACTAAACGTGTGCTTGGTCTCGACGACGATCGTTCCCGGCTTGTCGAACGGCGAACGAGGGAATCCGGGGGGACGCGGGATCGGCGGGCCGAAGCCGCGGCCTTCGGTGTATTCGATCTTGTCGCCGGGAACCTCGGTGTAGACCACCTTCAACACGACCGGCTGTCCCTCTTCGACGCCGATGCCCAACTTAGAAAGTCGCGCGGTGAGAGTCGTATGGAGTTGGTTCGTCACATCTTGGCGCGAGGCGAAGCGCGGTTCACCGACTTCGTAGACGATGCTGAGCGGTGAGTACGGCCCGACGACGCAGTCCACCTTGTCCGCGATGGCCTTGGTCGCTTTGGCCAGTTCTTCACGCGGGATTTTGACGGCGGCGACTTGTCCGTTGTTCGCGCCGCCTCCCGAAACGATGACGTGATCGGCGTCGAGAACGAGAGACGGATGGTTGTAGTTCGCTGCCGATTGCAATTCCCAAACGACCATCTTGCTGGCGCGATCGAACAGCGACTGGCCGTTGACGAACCAACCCGATTTGTCGGGGACAGACGCCAGTCCGCCGCGCGAAAAATATCCCGCAGGCGTGACGGCATCGCCCCATTCTTCGAGCAGTTTGCCACGATTGGACCAGACGATCAGCCCCGTCGAGAGCACCGCCGCCAACTCCTCGTTGTCGGGTGAGAATGCCACGCCCGAGCAACTGCTGAACGCCTGCGGACCATTCGCGGCCGCCGCCATCGTCGCCGCACTGACACCCTTGGCGAGGTCATACACCTTGAGCGACTGCGCCGAGCCAACGGCCAGGAACTTGCCGTCGTCGCTGACCGCTCCCGATCGACTGGAGAAGCTTTCCGTGGTGAAGTCCTTCAACGGCTTCTTCGGTTTCTCAATGTCATAGACGGCGACGCGCGAGTTGGCTCCGACCGTGAATGCGGCCACCAAACGCTTGGCCTCAGCGAACGCGAGGAACGTTAGCTTCGTGGCTCCGTTGGCAGCAGGCAGCTCGAACTTGGTTTCGCCCGCGACTTTCTCTTTGAAGTAAACCGTCAGCTTTTGCCCGGACTCTTCCCCTTCCGCGAAACAGGTTCCATCGGCATTGAGAGCTTGCAGCGAGTTCTTGTCACCGCCACCGAACCCGGCCGGTGCGGACCAAATCTTGTCACCCGAGGCCGTGTCGTGGATGTCGCGATCAAGTGCCACGAATTTCCCTCCAGAGGCGATCGCGATCTTCGCGTCTTTTCCCGAGTGACCGACTTGGAACTTGGACTCGACCGCCTGCCAGCGTGTCTCGACCACCGCCATCGCAGCGGGTGCGGTCGGTTTGACGGGGACTGTGGGTTGAGTCGGAACCGTCGGCGTCGTCGGAGAAGTGTTGTTACCAGCGGCGGGTGGCTTCGACGCGGGGACCGTGGGTTGCGGAAAACCGGGCTGCGGAATGACTGGCAGCGCGTTGTTGGTATTGGCCGGAACGACCTGTGTCGTTTGAGGTGGCGCGGGGAGCGGGTTGTTCGCGCCGGAGCGAAACAGCAACAGGCCGATCACGATCATGGCCACCAACCCGATGCCGCCGCCGATCGCGAGGCCGTTCATCGAACCAGCTCCCGCTGACCTTCGACGACCTTTGGAACCGGAACGACGCACCGGAGCGGCCTCAGCGGCCTCTTCGTAGTCATCACCATCGTCGTCGGGGACGCGCACTGGCGCACCGCATTTGCAGCGGACCTTCTTACCAGCCGAGGTCTCACTGACTCGGAACTCGCGACCGCAGTCGTCGCAAGTGACTTCAATACTCATGGTGTTTTGCTCGGAGATGAATGACAGGTCGTCGTCGTTGTTGAGTGCGTGAATCACTTGTCGGGCTTTGGTGAGCCGGGTGCCGTGAGGCCCCGAATTCTTCATCAAACGGTCCGGAGCCTCACGGCACCCGGCTCACCTCGATCAACGGAGCTTCGTAGGGTGCGTGGAGTCTTCGGAACGCACCAGTTCAATCATCCGTGACGGTGCGTTCTGAAGACTACACACACCCTACGACTGCCGCCTCATCGCCCCAGTCCCGGTCTCGCATTCGCGGCGGGGGGCTTCTCGGTGCCATCGACTGTGAGTGACGAGACGCCCAGACCTTGAGCCGACACCTTGTCGAAGATGTATCTTGGGAAGGCGAGCGTTTGGAAGTATGTCGAGGGGACGGCCCACATTCCTTCCGCCAGCGTGGCGGCCAACGACTGATCCGAGCGGTACTCCACAGACCACATATTGTTGGAGGTTTCGGTGCTGACCTCCCAATGTTTCGCGCCACCCTTTTCGAGGAACGCGGCGCAAAGGACGAACTGCTGCTGGACCTGCTGCACTGCACCTGTATTGCGCGAGCGGTACTGCATCGACTGTCCGGTTCTCTGCTCCATGAAGAGCGTCAGTTTCAGCGGCTCACTGTCGGAGACGGTCACCTTGTTTTCGGCGAGCGATTTGAGGACCGCCTGCTTCACTTCCTCTTGGAACATCGGCTTGTTCGGCGGGTTGAGCAACTTCAATTGCAGTCCGACCGATGCGCCGGGTGAGAGCAGATACTTCGGTTCGAGCGACTTCCCTGCGGTCTCTTTCATCGCAAGTTTGTCGGGCATGGATTGAGCGACCAGAAACGGAGGACCGCTCCCCTTGATCGACTTGGTGGTGACGTACCAGTGACGCCCGTCGGTACTGTTGGAGATGTGTGCCCCGACGGGGAGCAGGTATTGCCAGACGATCAACTTCTGTTTGACATCGAACAGTCGGTAGTTGTTGAGTAACACGTGATCGTCGCCGCACCAGTGCATCGGCATGGTGGCCGCGAGCGCCCGATTGCCGCGCGTCCAGCCTCGCGCCAGCCGTTCGTTCTGCATCTGCATCCGATTCAGGGCGAACACGTAATCGGCCTGAGCGTCGGGATGAACCGGCCCGGTGTCGGGCGGAACCGGAATCGGTTCCGCAGCCTGACCGGTCTTCAAATCGACATCCAGCAGATACAGGCTGCCGCGATCATCGAGCAGAATCGCGAGTCGTTCGCCGTTGGGATGGAACGCGACCGAGGAGATTCCCTGTCCGTCTTCGATTTGAATCGAACCACACGACTTGCCGGTCAGAGCATCGCGAAAGTCATAGGTCTTGGTGTCGGCGAACGTGAGGTACTTCGTCCCTTGAGTGAGCGACGGGAGGGCCGCGTTCTCGATGCCATAGATCGCCTTGCACTGCGGCAACTCCCACATCACGAGCTTGTTGCCCGCGTTCACGGTAGCGAGATGGTTCGCGTCGATGAAGGCGGCTCCAACCACTTCGCGCCGGTTCTCGTTGGCCTCGTCCTGATAGGGTCGCCACCCGCAGACGTGCTTCCCGTCTTCGGCGTAGACATCGACTCGCCCCACCGCCTCCATCGTCTTCATTAGCACGCGCGTCCCTTCCGAGCTAACGCTGACGATCTCACACGGCTGAGGCATGGCAAACTTGAAAATCGGCTTCCGTGCGGCGAGGTCATACACGTCGATCCACGTCTCCTTCGGGATCGCTTCCTTCCAGCGTCCCTGCGAGACCTCACCATCGGTTACGCGGGCGTACATGCGACCGGCATCAGCACGCGACACCATCACCTGACGCACGTCCCCCTTGCCCTGTCGCAGTGGCATCCCGCGCAGTAGCAATCGCTCGGCGGGAGCCGGTGCGGGATCCGGCGTGACGGTCCATTTCCCATCGCGGTCGGCATACGTCACGTCCTCAACGCCCGACCAATCAGACTGAGTGAGCGGCGGCAGTTGGGCATCGACTGGCAGTCCTCCCGCCTGCACGCTTTCCGAAGTCTTCGTGAGAATTTCTTCCTTGAGCGTATGACCCAGCAGCGAAGCATTGCCGCGACCGCCATCCACCACGGAGACAATCGTGTCGGTCAGCATTCGACGTGAGCCTTCGATTTCGACTTCACTGGTCGGAATGCGGTAGATGAATTGCTTGGCGGCACGATCGACCACGCCATGCCCTTTCACCAGCCAACGCTGTCCGCTCGGGAACCAGACGAGCGGCGTGTACTTCACCCAACGCGAAACATTGAGCGCTTCCACCATCTTTTCACTGAGCGGGATCGACTCAACCTCGCTCCCGTCTTTCATGCTCCAGACGAACAACGTCAGGTCTTTACCCCAGCCATCGTCGAGCAGCGCCGCGACTTCATCTCCCTTGGGCGAGAACGCGATGTTTGCCAACTCGACGCGCGCATGAGCCGTCGCCCCGGCCACCTTGATGGAGCCCACGATCTCATCCGTTTCGAGTTCCTTCAGCCAG
>JAYTXB010000218.1:0-8155 GCA_043743205.1 Schlesneria sp. | reverse complement strand
CGCCGATCTCATCAAGGACGGGGACGAATACGAAGGGGTGCGAGTCCATTTCAACGCCTCGCTCGACAACGCCCGCATCCCGCTGCAAGTCGATATCGGCTTCGGGGACGCAATCACTCCCGCTGCCGTGGAAGCCGAGTTTCCGACGCTGCTCGATTTCCCGGCCCCGAAGGTGATGGCGTATCCGAAAGCAACCGTCGTCGCCGAGAAGTTTCAGGCGATGGTTGCACTGGGAATTGCCAACAGTCGGATGAAAGATTTCTTCGATGTCTGGACGTTGGCTCGCCAGTTTGAGTTCGACGGTTCGTTGCTGGCCCGCGCGATCGCGGCGACGTTCGACCGGCGACGAACGGACATTCCGCGAGCCGTTCCACTGGCACTGACCGCCGAGTTCGCCACGGATCGAACCAAGGCGACTCAGTGGCGAGCGTTCCTCAACCGATCCAAGCTGGCTCCGCAGAACTCCGACTTCGGCGAAGTGATCGAACTGTTGCGAGCCTTTCTGATGCCACCGACTGAAGCTCTCGCCAGCGGCTCAGAGTTTCCGGCCCATTGGCCACCGGCCGGGCCGTGGCAATTGGATACCGTTCGCAGTTCGTAGGGGCCGGTCGATGGTGGACTGCCGTCTCTTGCGATGCCGTGCGGCGAGTGGAGTGACTGAGGGATAACGAAAGAAACGAAAGATGCTTCCGGACGCGGAGCACCCCATCTGAAAGTGATCGTGAGCATCGGGCGACCTCTTTTGGGCGCAACGTCCCTATGAAAATCCCCCGCGTCCGTCTTCCCAAGGGAGACTCATCACGGGCGGCTCGTCTGGTAGGTCGCGGAACTTGCTGCATCGATACCGAAGATGGGGATTGTCACGACTCAATTTTGCGCCGACTTCGCTTTAGCGCAGGGAGTACCAGTCCTCCAAGGCTACTTTTTGCAAGAACACGACGCAGCAGAAGATAATTGGAAACCGTTCCGGCGCTCGTCTCGAATGTTTGCAGCTTCCATTTCGATCATGGTCTGACATGCTGAGATGGACCGGAAAGCTTCGGTCACTTCATCGGCGTCACTGCCTCCACCTCCCCTCACAATCTGCATGGTCGAATCCACCAGCCACTGTCGCATCGGTGCATCGACAGGCCAGTCGTTGCGTACCGCTCGACGGACGAGCCGCAAATCGGACATCACGAGTTCCGGTTCGGTGAAGAACGCAATATCGCCACCGTGACCACCTCGGGCTTGGTGAGGCGCGGGCAACGCGGGGGGACTGTCGAGGCGTTCTCGTTGTTTTTTCCGATGGCGGCGTGTGGTGAGACATTTGATGGCATCTCCAAGAGTGAATCCGCTTCAGTCTACTCCTGGCCGCAGATTCGCCACAGAGGATGTCGTTACTCACTTGTCCGAGCTACACAGCCACTGAACCACAACAGAGGTCGCGGCACAGCTTCAGGAACTCAATTCAAACAACGCGCGCGGGGTCAGTTGCATTCCGCTACGTTCGTTGTGACTCTCATGCGGCGTCGGTGCCTGTGGCTGGCCCTTGGCCGTTCCGGGCGAGCGGCTTTGCATTGGAGTTCTCACAAGGGTTGGGCCGTTGATTACTGGTGCTCTCAAGTCTCAAGTGGATCGTGTTTGGAATGCGTTTGCCGCCGGTGGCATTTCAAATCCATTGTCAACGATTGAGCAAATCACGTATCTGCTGTTTGCCCGGCGGTTGGATGAGCTTGAGTTACGAAAGGAGGAACAGGCCAGTTTTCTTCGCTCGCCGAATAACTCTTCGATCTTCACGAAGGAGCAGGAACATCTGCGCTGGTCGCGGTTCAAGAATTTCGAGTCCGAGAAGATGTACTACGTCTTCCGTGACGAAGTTTTTCCGTTCCTCAAGGATCTGCACAGTGACGAGCACAGCGCCTACAGCCAGTTCATGAAGGACGCGGTTTTTATCATTCCGACACCTGCGTTGCTCGAACGAGCGGTGACGATGATCTCCGACATCCCGATGGAAGATCGCGATACCAAGGGCGACCTGTACGAGTATCTGCTGTCAAAGATTGCTGAGGCGGGGCGGAACGGCCAATTCCGGACGCCTCGCCACATCATCAAGTTGATGGTGGACCTGATGGCTCCGCAGCCGAACGATGTCATCGACGATCCGGCTTGCGGGACGTGCGGGTTTCTGATGGCAGCGGGCGAGTACATGCGGGCGCATCACAAGAACCTGTTCAGCAACAAGAAACATGCCGAACACTTCCAGACGAAGATGTTTCACGGAGCCGACTTCGACGCCTCGATGCTGCGGATCGGGGCGATGAACATGATGCTGCACGGGATTGAGCAGCCAGACATTCAGCGGATCGACTCGCTGTCGCAGGACGATGGCGGGCATGTGCGCGACCGGTTCACGCTGATCCTGGCCAATCCGCCGTTCAAGGGTTCGCTGGATCATGCGGCGGTGGCCAAAGACCTGTTGCAGATGACGAAGACGAAGAAGACCGAGCTGTTGTTCCTCGCGCTGTTCCTGGCGCAGCTCAAGCCGGGCGGGCGGTGTGCGTGCATCGTGCCGGACGGAGTGCTGTTCGGTTCGTCCTCCGCGCATCAGCAGATTCGGCAGACGCTGGTGGACGGACACAAGTTGGACGGCGTGATCTCGATGCCGTCGGGCGTGTTCAAGCCGTATGCGGGAGTCTCGACCGCCATCTTGCTGTTCACGAAGACGAACTCCGGCGGCACGGATCACGTCTGGTTCTACGACATGACCGCCGACGGTTTTTCGCTCGACGACAAACGCGACCCAACGCCGGACCAGAACGACATCCCGGACATCCTGGCGAAGTGGCAGCAGTGGCGATCTGAAACGTCTTCTCTGAAATCTGAGATCTCAAATTTGAAATTTCAGATTTCAGATTCCTTCGCCAACCGCCACGCGAAAGCGTTCTGCGTCCCGGTCGCCGAGATTCGCGGCAACAAGTACGACCTGTCGATCAACCGCTACAAGGAGATCGCCTACGAGGAAGTGCATTACGACCCGCCCGAAAAACTCCTCGATCAACTCGAAGCCCTCGAAACAGAAATCACCACCGACCTCAAAATGCTGCGGGGGATGTTAGGATGAAGCTCGTCGCAACAACTCGTCCACCAGACTGGCAACGGATCGCGGCCGCCCCGCTTTTTTGAAGTAGCAAGGGAAGGAGATGAAATGGCATCACGACTCGACCGAATCACGACATCGCCGGAAATCTGTCATGGGACGCCTTGTATTCGGGGTCTCCGCTACCCGGTCACGATGTTGTTGGAATTGTTGGCTGCCGGGATGAGTCACGCCGAGATTCTCGCCGACTATGAGGACTTGGAAGCGGATGATTTGTTGGCGTGCCTGGAGTTCGCGGCGCGGCTTAGTGACGTGAAGAGTGTCGAAAGGGTTGTGGCGTGAAGTTCCTGATCGATGCCCAACTTCCCCGACGTTTGGGACGGCGACTCGCCGAGCTTGGTCACGATGTGCTCCACACATTGGACCTACCGGAGCAGAATCGCACCGCCGACCACGATCTCACGGCTTTGGCCATGTCGGATGATCGTATCGTCGTGACCAAGGACCGCGACTTCGTCGACTCGTTCATCCTTCGTCGCCAACCGCCACAACTGCTGTGGGTGACGACCGGCAATGTGACGAACCAAGAACTACTGGACCGATTTGAACAGCAGTTGCCGCAGTTGGCAGCGGCGTTCGCCCAAGGCTCGTTTGTCGAACTGAGCCTCAGGCTGTTGATCGTGCATGAGTAGAAGCAATGTGGCAGGGGAGCGGAGATGAAGGCGAGTTTTGAAGAGCAGTTTCTGCGAGGCGAATCATGACCTTGGAAATGCGCGACATCCTCTTGAGCAAACAAGCACTTCGATCGCGGCTGACGGTGCTGCCGATCGCCGAGAAGCTGCGTCTGCTCGATCAACTCCGCGAACGCAGCCTCGACATCGCCGCCAGCCGCGCTCAGCGAATTAGCGATGAAGAGTTGCTGGAATCCTCGGCACGCATCGCTCGCGATGCGCCGTTTGAAATCGAGCAGACCGAGGAAGTCTTCGCGCCTATCGCCGACAGCAGCGGGAGACGACGCCTTGAACTCCGCCGACTTCAAGACGCTGCGGGGGATGCTGCGATGAGCATCGCACTACCATTGGGAGGAACTGCCTTGCCGGTTCCCAAAGGTTGGTTGTTGACTACGGTCGGGACCGTTTGCGACACGAACGGCGGTGAGGTCCAGACAGGGCCGTTCGGTAGCCAGTTGCACGCACACGACTATTGCGACGATGGAATCCCCGTAGTGATGCCGCAAGACCTCGTTGATGGAACTGTCTCCGTCAAACACGTCGCACGGATTTCGCCTGCGGACGTGCAGCGGCTCAGCCGTCATCAGTTGCGAGTGGATGATGTCCTTTACAGTCGACGGGGCGACGTCACTCGCTTCGCCATCATTGAATCACGCGAAGAAGGTTGGATGTGCGGCACGGGATGTATGCGGATTCGCCTCAATGCGCCGGACATCTTTCCGTGTTATCTGTCGCAATACCTCCGCCATCACACGGTTCGCGGTTGGCTTGAGTTTCAAGCCAAGGGCGCGACGATGCCAAACCTCAACACGACAATTCTCCGGTCATTGCCCCTCTTGCTGCCGCCGTTGTCGGAGCAGAAGCGGATCGCGGGGATTCTGGACCAGGCGTCCGGTCTGCGTCGGAAACGCCAGCAAGCCCTCGCCCTGACCGACCAATTCCTCCGCTCCACCTTCCTCGACCTCTTCGGCGATCCCGTCACCAACCCCAAACGCTGGCCGACACCTCCGATTTGCGAGGTTGGAAAGGTGACGACTGGTGCAACACCACCGGGCGAGTCCGAAGGGATGTTTGGCGGCCCGGTTCCGTTTATTACTCCCGGCGACTTGGAATCAAACGTCGCATCGAAGCGGTGGCTGACCGAGGACGGTGCAAGGAACTCACGAGTAGTGCGTGCTGGCTCGACCCTTGTTTGCTGTATCGGAGCAACCATCGGCAAGACCGGAATGGCAGACATCGAGTCCGCATTCAACCAGCAACTCAATGCGGTTGAATGCGGACCGCGCATTGTTGATGAGTACGGCTACTTTGCTGTGTCACTGGGGCGCATCAAAGTAATTGGCCCAGCGATTTCCACGACATTACCGATCTTGAAGAAGTCGTCTTTCGAGAAAGTGACGATCCCTGTTCCACCGCGAGAGCTTCAATCTAAGTTTGCGAAAGTCTACAGACAATCGCAGGCTACTATCGCGACGCACCGAACCAGTCGGCAGTCGTTCGACACCCTCTTCGACGCCCTCGTCCAACGTGCGTTTCGCGGCGAGTTGTGAGCACTCAGCCAGGAGAACCGACCATGCCCCAAGACCTCACCGAGTCGCCGGTTGATCGGCAGAACATCCTCAACAATCCCTTCGCGGTCTCGGAACTCCAGAAGGCCACGCAGATTCGTGGCGTGTTGTTCGAGGGAACTCCGCGCGTCATCAAGGGACAGATCGCCGCGTTCTTCGAGGTCGATCCCCGCACGATCGAACGCTGTCTGGAACAAAACTCCGACGAACTGGCTCAAAACGGGTATGAGGTCATTCGCGGCAAACGCTTGCAGGACTTCAGGTTGGCGATTTCGGACCAAGATGTGACCGACATCGATGTCGGTCACAAAGCAGTCAACCTGGGGTTGTTTGATTTCCGTGCCTTTCTGAACGTCGGGATGTTGCTGACCGACAGCCAACGCGCTCGACTGCTGCGGCAAATGGTGCTCGACATCGCGATGGATGTCATCAATCAACGCAGCGGCGGCGGGACGAAGTACATCAATCAGCGTGACGATGATTTCTTGCAGGCATGGTTCCGAGGCGAGAACTATCGCAAGCAGTTTACCGAAGCCCTGCGCGACTGTGTGGCGATGGGCAACTTCAAGTACCCCCTCTACACGGACAAGGTTTACGAAAGCATCTTCCGTGAGAAGGCAAAAGAGTATCGTCAGTTGCTCCGCCTCAATGAACACGACAAGACGCGCGACACGTTCTATTCCGAAGTACTCGACCTGATCGCTGCCTACGAATGCGGTCTGGCGGACTCGCTTCGCAAGACGGTCGCCGAACAAGGACGACCTCTACAACCCACCGAGGTCGATGCGCTCATTCGCGAGTTCGAAGTTCAGCCGTTGCTCAAGCCACTGATCGACTCCGCTCGCAACAAGATGGCCAGCCGCGATCTTGCCTTCCGCGACGCACTCCATCAACGGCTCACGGACTACATCACACCGATTGAAGCAGCCGACTTTGAACGATTCCTCGGCGAGAAGAGTCGTGAGTTGCAGGAGCGTCTGGAGGAAGCTCAGGACGTTTTCAAGCGACTCAAGGAGCGTGAGTGATGACGCTCATTTATCTCACGCTGGAGCAGGCCATTGCCATTCATGCCAACACGATTGAAGTCAGCGGCGGCGGAATGCTGCAAGCTCTCAATCTCGGACAACTAGAGTCGGTCCTTCAAAACATTCAAAGCGATTCTTGGTATCCGACACTGATCGACAAGCTGACGCATCTGTTCTTTGCCGCGAATCGGTTTCACTGTTTCGCCGACGGCAACAAGCGAATTGCGATCGCACTTTGCGCGGCGATGCTCATTCATAACGGATATGTGTTCGACGCCTCGCGCTTCATGCGTGAGATGGAAAACATCAGCTACCATGTCGCTGCGGGGCGGATCGAAAAGGACTTGCTGCGTGACATCTTCGAGGCGGTTCTTACCGACACTTATGACGAGAACGAAGAACTCAAACTGCGACTTTTTCACGCGATCAGTGAGCCTGAGTAATGCCATCTAACTTTGACTTCCTGAAGACCGGCTGGGCGACGCTGCATGAGGATGCGGTCGAGACCGAGTTGAATGTCTTCCTGTCGCCTCGGACGGGTGTCTTCTACGCTCGACGCGCACTCGAACGGGCGGTGATGTGGCTGTATGCCAACGACGCCGGGCTGAAGAAGCCGTATCAGGAAAACCTCGCGGCGTTGATCCACGAACCGACGTTCAAAGACATCCTGCCGCCGGGACTGTTTCAGAACGTGCGGCTGATCCACAAGCTCGGCAACCTGGCCGTTCACAGCGACACGTCGATCAATTCGACCGACGCGCTGCACGCCACCCGCATGCTCCATGCGTTCCTCGGGTGGGTGGCTCGCATCTACACCAAGCCGCAACCGACAGTCGTACCGTTCGACGACACTTTGATTCCTCGCCCCGCTGTTCAACCGGCTCGTGACAAGACCTCCGAGCAGCTCCTGCAACTCCAAGAGCAACTGGCGAAGAAGGACGCGGTACTTGCTGACCGAGAGACCACGCTGAAGGTCACTCAGGAAGAACTCGACTCCCTCAAGAAACAGATTCAGGAACTGCGAAAGGCTCGCGAGCAGACGGTTCCCGTCGAGACAATCGACGAAGCCGCCACACGCGACCTGTTCATTGATGTCATGCTCCGCGAAGCAGGCTGGAATCCGGATGGCCCCAACGTCCGCGAATACCCCGTGATCGGACTGCCAACGCCATCGGGAAAGGGATTCGTCGATTACGTGCTCTGCGGAAAGGACGGACGGCCTCTCGCCCTGATCGAGGCCAAGCGGACGAAGCGCAGTCCGCACGAAGGCCAGCACCAAGCGAAGCTGTACGCCGACTGTCTTGAACAAATGACCGGGCAGCGTCCCGCGATGTTCTACACAAACGGCTACGAGACGTGGCTGTGGGAGGACTCGATCTATCCGCCGCGCGAGGTGCAGGGCTTCTACAAGCAGGACGAACTGGATTTGATGATTCGCCGCCGCACCAGTCGCGGTGACATCGCCATCGCGGCACCGAACACGGAAATCGTCAACCGGCACTATCAACAGGAAGCCATTCGTCGCGTCACCGAGACGATGGGGCGAGACAAACAACGGGCCGCACTGCTGGTGATGGCCACGGGGACCGGCAAGACTCGGCTGAGCATTGCGCTCGCAGAATTGCTCATGAAGCACAACTGGGTTCGGCGAGTCTTGTCGGACCAAGATAGAAATGTCACAGGGTTCACCAACTTAGAAATGTCACATTCTCGTTCGGAACGGCTCCGCCCTCCCGAATGGCGATTTTTCTC
>JAYTXB010000217.1:0-3922 GCA_043743205.1 Schlesneria sp. | reverse complement strand
GCCACCACGAACATCCGTGTCTGACACGCAAGCTGATCGAAGGGACCGAACCATGACCGCGCAAGCCCGAAAAGAAATATGAACTACAAGCTTGTAATCTCCGCCCACATCTGCTATCACAGGAGCAAGCTCCGCCAGAGGTAACGATATGGCAGGAGCGAAAGACGGCCCCGGCGCAGTACGACTGCAACCGGGGCCCTGTCATGCCACCATCACACTCGGCTCCCCAACAGCTGCGGCTCATCGGATGATGACATCAAACACTGTCAGTTTTTGGTAACGATATACTTGGCTCACCTTGGCAAGGTGATGCGGATTACACCAGTGTGTTTTCCCTGGTCACGGTGGCAATTGGTAAACCCGGCTTGTTATCAGCAGCTTCGCGGCCGATAATGGGGAGGCTTACGAAGCTCCTGAAGGCTGTCCTACGAATTGGCAACCGCCCTGTAGGAAGATCCTGCCCGCAGGAATTGAAGAAGGCGGCCCCGCAACGGGCCGCCTTCTTCGCGTGGTGCACCCCCGGCCGGGGTCGAACCGGCAACCTTGGGCTTACGAAGCTCCTGCTCTGTCCTTTGAGCTACGGGGGCGAGATGATCTTCTCATGGGTGTCACGACTCGCCATGAGCGCGGTACGATGGTCCCCAAAATATTGGGGTGCTCCCGAGCCGTGGCGTCAGCCGCGCTTCAAGTCAGCTTGCCCACTAAGGGCTCGGGAGCTTCTCATCTCCTCACAATGCACCGCCTTGGGGAAGGGTGTAGACCCCGCGAGCCGGGTTCATGAGCGCCTTATTCTGGACGAGTTTGGCAAGCATTGAACGTGCGGAAGCATCCGACACGTTGAGGCCACGATCGGCGACGGCAGGCAAGAGTTCGGCAACCCGGATCTCGCCGCCATGTTCAGTGATGATCTCTAACACTGCCTGACGGAACGTCTTGCCAGGCATGACGAGTCCAGCGAGCAAGCCTCCCGGCGGGTCAGCGGTGCGAGGTGCCGTATCTGGGCCGAGGATCACCTTCAAGATCCGGTCGACTTCTTCGATGGCATGGTCGATTTCTTTGCGTTTCCGCAACAGTGCTTCCCGACCGGCCTTGAAATGGTTGATCGCTTCTGTGTCCAACATGCGACCGACTATATCAACAGTCGCGTTCGGACGCGTCTTTCACGTCCGAACGTCTGGTCGGTTCGGGTTTCCGGTGTACCCTGCTCCGATGTCTCCGGTCGGGTTCCTCGAAACGTCCGTCATCTACTGCGACGACAACGTCGACCGCCTTGCGCAGTTCCCCGCGGATTGCATCGACCTGATCTACCTGGACCCGCCGTTCTTCTCGAACCGGCACTACGAGGTCATCTGGGGCGATGAGGCCGAGGTCCGATCCTTCGAGGACCGCTGGGAGGGTGGCATCCAGGTCTACGTCGCGTGGATGCGCGACCGGATGATGGAACTGCAACGGGTTCTGAAGCCGACGGGGACGGTCTACCTCCACTGCGATGGGCATGCCGGGCACTACCTCAAAGTCATGATGGATGAGCTGTTCGGCGCGAAGAACTTCCTGAACGAGATCATCTGGCACTACGAGACGGCCGGCGGAGCGCCCAAGAAGTGGCTGCACCGGAACCACGACACGATCTTTCGGTACGCGTCGACCAAACCGACTGACGTGACCTGGAACCACCCGTTGAACCCCTGGCCGAAAGCCACCCTCGATAAATGGCAGACGGACGCCACCGGCATTTACCACATGAACGGCGGGAAGAAGTACTACATCAACCCGGACGGCAAGCTGGACGACGACGTGTGGAACATCACGTTGACGACCCGGTCGAAGGAACGGCTCGGGTACCCGACGCAGAAGCCCGAGGCGCTCCTCGAGAAGATCATCCGGTCGAGCAGCGATGAGGGTCAGATTGTCCTCGACCCCTTTTGCGGTTGTGGCACGACGATCGTTGCTGCCCATCGACTAAAGCGTCAGTGGATCGGGATCGACATCAGCCCCACGGCGGTCGGTTTGATGAAACGGCGCATCGAGAAGGTCGGCGCACAGAACGTGAAACTCGTCGGAATGCCGGTCACCGTCGCACAACTCCACGCGCTGAAGCCCTTCGAGTTTCAGAACTGGGTCATCCAACGGCTGAACGGGACCCACTCCCCGAAAAAGTCGGGCGACATGGGTATCGACGGGTTCTCGTTCATGACCCACGATCCCATCCAGGTGAAGCAGTCCGAGAGTGTCGGCAGGAATGTCGTGGACAACTTCGAGACCGCGATCGAACGAGCCGGAAAAACCAAGGGGCACATCGTCGCGTTCAGTTTCACGAAGGGCTCATACGAAGAAGCCGCCCGCGTCAGGGCGGCCAAGGGGCTCGACATCGAACTCGTGACGGTCGCGGACCTCCTGGCCGACAAACACGACCTCGTCACCCCCGTGACGAACCTGCTCGGATTGGCGGAAGTTCCGCTACCGGCACCCCGGCCGCAGAAGCCTTCCGTTGCGGAACTCATCCAAAGCGACGAATCCGGGGTCTAGGCTTGTGACCATGTCAACCGCACCGAGGACCGAACCTCGCACCGAGGACGAGTACGACAAGTTCGAGGATCTGACGAAGAAACTCCTCACCGTCGGCAAGGCCGAACTCGATAAGGCCAGGGCCGATGAGAAGGCGAAGAAGTCCGCCTAGGCGAATGCCTTCCCTGTGAGCTCGTCGTAGGTGACGCGCCGGCCGGAGATCCGTGACAGGACCGTCTGGAACCGGCCGAGGTCGCTATCTCCGCGTTCGTTGAAGGTGAAGACCCGCTCCGCGACGTAGCGGTGAACATGGAACGGTGCCGCATAGACGTACGTGCCGTGCATCCCCCGCTTGAGCAGGGCCCAGAAGTTCTCGATGCCGTTCGTGGTGACGTTGCCGTTGACGTACTCGCGGATGCCGTGATCGACGGATGCGTGGGTGTAGTCGGTGGCGAGACTCCGGTATGCGGGTGCAGCGTCGGTGTAGACGGTCGCGCCGGGTGCGACGTTCGAGCGGACGTTGTGAAGCAGGCGGACGGCTTGGGTGTTGCGGAGGACACGGGCCCGGACTTGTGAGGGTGCCGCGCTACTCGAACGTTGGAGGGTTCCGGCGACGATCGTCTTGCGGACGTGGGAGCCTTCTTTGCGGGCTTGCGCTGCTTTGTCGGCGTGCATGTTCTTCAACCGTCCACCAATGAATGTCTCGTCGGCTTCAACGATCCCGTCGAACTTGTCGAACGACCCGATCTGCATCGCCAAGCGGATGCGGTGGAGGACGAACCACGCGGACTTTTGGGTGAGGCCGACCGCGCGGGCGAGTTCGTGAGACGAGATGCCGTTCTTGCTGTTGGCGATCAGCCAGATTGAGACGAGCCACTTGTCGAGACCGATAGGCGAATCCTCGAAGATGGTGCCCTTCTTCACGGAGAACTGCTTCTTGCAGAACCGGCACTTCCAGACCCGACGAGACGCCAGGTAGTAGTTCTCGCGGCTCGCGCATTGGGGACATTCGGGGCCGTTGGGCCAGCGGAGCTTGGCGACGAAGCCGGTGCAGACGTCGAGGTCATCGAAGTACTTGACGGCTTCGAGAAGTGTGCGGGGCAAGGGGTTTGCGGCCATGAGGTGAGTGTACTACTCAAGGCTTGGTGAGTCAAGTATATTGTTACCCAGTTTTTTAGGTGACGACAACCGACTGCCAGCACCCGCTCTCTTGTTCCCTCTCCGGTGAAAATGTTCAACGTTTGCAGGGGTTTTCGCATGGAAAGGTGGGGCTGGTGGCTGCGGTTCGTCGTGGGAAGTACGGGTGGGCGTGGGTGAAGCTCCGCCGGTTGGTGTTGGAGGAGTCTGATTGGCGGTGTTGGGCGTGTGATGCGCGTGCGGAGTCGGTGGATCACATTGTGCCGATTCTTGAGGCCCC
>JAYTXB010000216.1:0-2114 GCA_043743205.1 Schlesneria sp. | reverse complement strand
CCCCGAGGTTCTCGCCCGCCAGCAGGACAAGTTCGATCACGTGCAGATCGACGAGTACCAAGACACGAACGAGATGCAGTTCCAGATCGTGGCGGCGCTCGTCCGCCCGCATCGCAACCTGTGCGTGGTCGGCGACGACGATCAGTCGATCTATGGCTGGCGCGGGGCCGAAGTGAAACACATCCTCGGATTCCAGCAGAAATTTCCCGGCGCGAAAGTCGTTCGCTTGCAGGACAACTACCGCTGCACGACGCAGATTCTGGAACTGGCCAACCAACTCGTGCATCACAATCTCGGGCGACACAAAAAGGTCTTGGTCGCACACAAAGAGGGTGTGGCCGTCACCGTCAAGCCGTTCCCCGACGAACAGCTCGAAGCGGAGTCGGTGGTGCGCGAGATCAACTACCTCGTGAAGGAACTCAAGGTTCCGCCGCAGGACATCGCGATCCTCTTCCGCACGAACGAGCAACCTCGATTGTTCGAGTCCGAGTTGCGACGGCTGCACTTGCCGTACCTGCTCGTCGGTGGCCAGTCGTTCTTCGATCGGCGCGAAGTCCGCGACATGATGGCCTATCTCAAAGTAATCGCTCAGCCTCTGGATGAGGTCTCACTGTTGAGGATCATCAACGTCCCCACGCGCGGGATCGGCGATGCCTCAGTCGAGAAGTTGATTAACCGAGCCGTGAAGTCGGGCCGCAAAATTTGGGACGTGGTGACTGAGGCCGCTGCCGAGAAGGAAATCACCGCGAAGACCGCCAACGCGATCACGACCTTCCGCCAACTTCTGGAGGAGTACCGCGAACGCTTCAGTGCGCCGGGAGCGAGTCTCGCGGCGACGTTCGAGGGACTGATTGACGTGATCGACTACGAGTCGGAGATCGCCAAGCAGTACAAAGAAGTCCAACAGCAACTGGCACGCTCGGGAGTGATCGAAGAGTGTGTGACGGCGATGCGGCAGTACGAGCAACGCGCGTCACGTCCCACTTTGAGCGACTTTTTGGAGGCAACCTCGCTCAACGGGAACGACCGCGAATTCGGCGACGACAAGGAGTTCGAGCAACCCGCCGTCAAACTGATGACCCTACATAGCGCGAAGGGGCTGGAGTTTCCGCGTGTTTATCTCGTCGGTTGGGAAGAGGGCCTAATCCCGCATCAACGCTCGGTGGATGCGGACTCGCCAACGGCGGTCGAAGAGGAACGTCGGCTGGCTTATGTCGGCATCACCCGCGCTCGCGACCACCTGACGATCTCGCACTCGCTCACTCGCATGAAGTGGGGCAAGCGGCGCGAGAGCCACCCGTCACGCTTCCTCCGAGAGATGCACGTCGCGATCGGAGAAGAGACGGCTGACACTGACGGAGCGGATGCAGACGACGTGGCAGTTCCGGATTGAGGCTCAGGCCGCGCGACACGACTGACGCTGCGAGTCAGATGTCTTCGCGCTCTTGCTTGAGTTCATCGCGTTCTTGCCGCGTGACTTCCAAGTCGAACATCAGGTACTTGATGTCGAGGCGCAGTTGCGAGAGCGCTTCTTGGACGAGCGTCAGGATGCGGCGGCGGCGGCGGACGGAATCGACCACGCGCTCGTACGACAACTCTAGTTCATCGCGAACCGAGTCGGGAGCGGAGGCAATGCGATTCCCCAGTTCCGCGAGTTCGCGGGGGATTTCGTCTTCGTCAGTCTCTGGAAATCTGGCTTTTGGGTTCACTGTCTAAGCTCCTCACAAGGGGACTCTCACGCGGCGATGATTCTGCGCAGGCCATTGACCAGACACAATGGCTTGTCGCAACATCAAGCAGGCCAAGCAATGTCGGCTATTTCTGGCGAAAGTCTGGTTATGACGCCCTGTCGATTTGTGACCACACTTCGCCTTGGCGGTTTTGGCGAAGTCTCTTAGAATCCGGTACTTATGCCAAAAGTCGGTCTGTGCTGACGTGTTGCGATTCGGCCTCACGGGCCTCGGATTCGGACTCCAGCCAGAAGTCCTCGAATCAGAATTTTTTGTGAAGTAGTTTTTGCACGAGTCCGTCTGTAGCGGTCGCGTGGAACGGAACGTGGGATCGCAGGATGCGCACTCCGAAAACTCGACGACCACCAGAGCCGCAGACGGGTC
>JAYTXB010000215.1:0-2098 GCA_043743205.1 Schlesneria sp. | reverse complement strand
AACAGTACCGGCGTTGAAGGTCATATTTCCTACACCGGAGTGCCAAGCCCCAAATACCTGAACGCAAACGCATTCCTGATCGAGCGACTGAAGAAGTAGTCCGCCCCTTCGCGAAATCCCTCGGTCTTCGACGACTACAGATTGATTTCGAATCCCTTGCGGCTTTCACGCGAGAGGAACGAGTTCGCCTGAGCGTCGCCGATGATTTCTCGCTTGACGGGATCCCACTTGAGTTCGCGGCCCAGACGCATCGCGATGTTCGAGAGGTGGCAGATTTCGAGCATGCGGTTATGCGACCAAACATCGGAGATCGGTTGCTTCCGAGCCTTCATCCCCTCGATGAAGTTCGCGGTGTGGTTCGCGCTGACTTTGCCGCCGTAGATTTTTTCGATCGCTCCTTCGGGCAGCGGTTTGTCCTTCAGGTCTTCCACCGGCTTACCTGTGAGCTTGCCGCGGTTGACGAAGAACCGACCTTCCGTCCCCTCGAACAGAATGCCGTTGTCCCCTTCGCTGGTGATGATCAACTCCACGTCGTTGGGCATCGCGGCGCGGATGGTGAATTGGGTCGCCGCGTTGTACTGATCGCTGACCGTAGGCTGTCCGTCCTTGTACTCGACCGGCAACTTGTATTCGACGGGGGTGATTTTGCTGGGCCCCGTTTCGGTGGCACCGAGCGCCCAGCACGAAATGTCGACGTGATGGGCTCCCCAGTCGGTGAGCTTTCCACCTGAGTACTCGTGCCAGTTGCGGAACGAATAGTGACAATTGCTGTAGAGCGGCACGCCACCGCCGTAACCGTTTCGCAGTTCCGGCAACGCCCGATACGGAACCTTCGGTGCCGGACCAAGCCAGAAGTCCCAATCCAATTGTTCGGGAGCAGCCACTGCGGGAATGACCGGCGAGGCTTCCATGCGGTCGATGCCGCACGTCACCTTTTTGACCGTGCCGATGCGGCCGTCACGGACCAGCGCGATCGCCTTCAGAAAACGCTGGTCAATCTCGGTGCGCTGCATCGTGCCGACCTGAAAGACTCGGCCGGTCTGCTTGACGATCTTTTCAATCAGCTTCCCTTCGTCGATCGTCAACGTCAGCGGCTTTTCGCAGTAGACGTCTTTGCCCGCGAGCATCGCCTCGACGGCGATCTTCGTGTGCCAGTGGTCGGGCGTGGCGATCATCACCGCGTCGATGTCTTTGCGATCGAGGATTTTGCGATAGTCCTTGTAGGCATCGGGCTTTTTCTTCTGAGCGTTCTCAACCTTCGAGACGTTCTCCGCGAGCACGTTGGCATCGACGTCGGCCAACGCGGCGAAATCGGCATAGCCGAATGACTTGCTGGTGATCGTCCAGCCTTGATTGCGCAGGCCGATGGTCGCAAACACCGGACGCTCGCTCGCCGCCTGATAGCCGAAAGCCCGGTTGGACGACGGGAGCAAAATGCTTGCGGTGCCTGCGGCGGCGACGCCTTGCAGAAACTGACGACGCGAAGTTAGTCGAGATGTTGTCATTGGTCGAAATCCTATTGGAGAAAATGGTGTGTCAAGTTTTATCAGCCGGCACGCGCTAGCGTCCGGTTCGGAACGTCGATGGACCCTCGAACCGGACGCTAGCGCGTTCCGGCTAATGGTCTGAGGTGCAACCTCGCTAGGACTTTGGTTTTTCTACGGTCAGCTTTCGCCGATAGATCTTCGTGCCGTGCGCGATGTAGAGCGAACTGTGGTCAGGGCCGCCGAGAATGCACGTTGTGAGTGGCTGGTCCTTGTCGATCTTAGGTAGCACCCCGCAAGGACGGCCCGTTGGGTCGAAGACTTGCACGCCAAGGTCGCTCGTCACATAGAAGCGGCCTGCCTTGTCGACCGCTATGCCATCTCCGCGCGAGGTCGTCGCATACGGCGGCGGTTCGTTGAAGCGGAACTCCCCTTGGGGATCAATCGCCAGTCGCATCGGCATCGTTGGCATCTTGGCGTCGAGCACTCCGCCCACATTGACTCGGAACGTCCAGGTTTGAGTCCCGCCGTAATCCGACACCGCCAACGTGCCGCCATCAGTCGATAGCGCGATGCCGTTCGGCTTACTGATGCCCGTATCAACGGCTTTGACT
>JAYTXB010000214.1:0-2465 GCA_043743205.1 Schlesneria sp. | reverse complement strand
CAGACCAAGCAATTCGTCATACGGCCCCGGTTGAGTCGATGCCCGATGCAGCTTCCTCGCCACCGCACGAGCGAGCGTGTCCTCAATGAGCGAACTCTTGCCGGAACCGCTCACGCCGGTGATGGCGGTCAGCGTCCCGAGCGGAATCCGCAGATCGACATTCCGCAAGTTGTGCTGCCGGGCACCGAGCAGTTCGATCCAGCCGCCGCCGGGAGGCGTGGGGAGCGAGTGCGGAGATGCAAGGGACTGAGACGACGCTTCTCCGGTCCCCTCTCCCGCCCGGCTTCGGGGGGAGAGGGTTAGGGTGAGGGGGGCTTCGTTCGCGACAACGGCCTCTACCGCACGACGGCTGCGCCGAGAAGTTGGAGGAAGAGAAGAGACGACTCGGGATAGGGCAGCGTCATCACCATTCGGCCCCCTCACCCTAGCCCTCTCCCCCCTGTGTTCATTTTCAAAGACAGGCGGGGGCGAGGGGACAAGAGAAGCCATCCGCCTTCGTGCCGGAATCACAATCTGCTCGCGTCCCGACAGGTACTTGCCGGACAGTGACAGGTCGCTCTGGTTGATCTCGCGCGGAGTCCCTTGAGCCGTGATCGTGCCGCCGAAGCGACCGGCTCCGGGGCCGAAGTCGTAGAGGCGGTCGGCCGCTTCCAGAACTTCGCGATCATGCTCGACCATGATGACCGTGTTGCCGAGGTCTCGCAGTTTGATAAGGGCCTCGATCAGCCGCCCGTTGTCGCTCGGATGCAGTCCGATGGTCGGCTCGTCCAGCACATACAACACGCCGGTCAGCGCGCGGCCGATCTGCCCAGCGAGGCGAATCCGCTGCGTCTCGCCCCCCGACAGCGTGGGCAACGTGCGAGCCAGCGTCAGATAGTGCAAGCCGACATCGACGAGGAACGACAACCGCCCGGTTGCCTCCGTCAGCAAGTCGCCCGCGATCTTCTGCTGTGACTTCGTTAGCGTCAGGCCGCGCAGGAATGAAAGAGCCTCGACGAGCGGCAGGTCACACAGTTGCTTGATCGTCTTGCCACTCAACTTCACCGCCGCCGCATCGGGCCGCACCCGACTGCCGCTGCACGAGGAACAAGGACAGTCGCCGATCAGCCCGTACAGCTTCATGCGATAGTCGTAGGAGAGACTCGCCGCCTGTTCGATGGCGGGGTAGAGGCCCTTGTATTGGAAGCGGAGAGACGGACGAGTCTTTCCTGTCCCCTCGCCCGCCCGACTTTGGGGGGTGAGGGTGAGGGGGGCTTCGCTGGCGGTGTTCGCAACTGATGAGGCTTTGGATTTTGATGACTTGGTATTGGAAGCGTTCTCGCCGCTCGGCCCCCTCACCCTAGCCCTCTCCCCCCCGTGTTCATTTCCAAAGACAGGCTGGGACGAGGGGACAGGAGTTGCATCGTTCAGCCCGATCCACACATCCCCCGTCCCGAACAGCACGGCCCGCTGCTGGCTCGGTTCCAACTGCGAGAACGGGACATCGAGCGGGATGTCACACTCCTTGGCCATTGCGGCGAGCATCCTGCGGAACAGCGGCGACTTCGTTGGGTCGGGCCACGCGGTGACGGCACCCTGCGCGAGAGTCCTCGTCGGGTCGGAGACCAACGCGCCGAGATTCGTTCCCTGCTGAGTCCCGATCCCCTCGCACGTCTCACACCAACCAAGCGGACTGTTGAACGAGAAGTTGTGCGGAGCCAATTCTTCAAAGCTGCGACCGCACTGTTCGCACGACCGAAACAAACTGAACGGCAGCACCTTCCACTTCTTCTCGTCCCGCTCGTCATCCACGACGGCGACCCGGATCACGCCCTTCCCAAGATCGAACGCGAGTTCGACCGATTCGGCGAGACGGGCGCGTGTCGAGGATGTTTTTCCTGTCCCCTCTCCCGCCCGTCCTCGGGGGGAGAGGGTTAGGGTGAGGGGGGCTTCGCTGGCGATGTCTGCTGTCGCTGACAACTCGGGTTTGGACGACTTGGAATTGGAAGCGTCCTCACCGTTCAGCCCCCTCACCCTAGCCCTAGCCCTCTCCCCCGAAGACGGGGGAGAGGGGACAAGAGTCTCGTCCTTCCCACCACTTGAATCGTCTTTTCCGCCACTCGAAATCGTCACCCGGTCCACCACGATCTCAACCGTGTGCTTGCGCTTGCGGTCGATTTCGGGGACTTCATCCAGCGTGTGAGTCACGCCGTTGATACGGACTCGGCGATAGCCCTGTTCGCGCAGGCGCTCCCACAGTTTTTCATACTGCTGGCCAACGGTGACTTCCTGCGGCGCGAGGACTAACAGGCGGGTGGGGTTGAAGGTTGAAGGTTGAAGGTTGAGGGCCTGAGCAGCAGAAGAGGCGGAGTCTTTCTTCGCCTTTGTCTGACCATCAACCCTCGACCCTCGACCATCAACCTCACCCAACTCCATCAGCTTGTCGATCACATCGTCCGTCGTCTGCGATTGGACCGGCACGCCGC
>JAYTXB010000213.1:0-3270 GCA_043743205.1 Schlesneria sp. | reverse complement strand
CGGCATCCGCGTTGAAGGCGGGTCGGGGCACCTCTTTATCCGAAACAGCATCGTAGCCCTGCGCGGTGATGCACTCGACCTGCGACCGAGCCGCATCGGTAGCGAACTTCGGACCGTGATTGATGCCGATCATGTGACGTTTTCCGCCAGCGGAGCCGTCTTCCGAGTGCAGGCGGCAGCGGGGAGCGATGAGCCAGCCAGTTCGCCTCTGCGGCTCTTCCTAGACAACTGTGCGATGGTTCCGCCGCTGGTCTTCAAGCCAGGTGAGGCCGATGCTGCGACGTTACTCGAATGTGCGGGACCGGTTCTCGAACAACAGCAACTCGAATGGTGGGGCCTCTCGAACGGTGTGGCCAAGCAGGTCGTGCGGTTCCTGCATCGCGAACCCGAGTCCTCTGATGTCGCAAGTCAATCGAGCCTCGCTGGCTGGCGACAAACGTGGAGCAAATCGAACGACATCAAGCTACTGACGGGTGATCGCGGGGTCTATCTCGTCCGCGAATTGCCCAACAAGTGGAAGGATCTCCGCGCTAGCTCGTTCGAGTTGGACAAGGCCTCGCAAGCCGCGACATGGGCCAGCGGTGGCAAGCCGATCGGCGCGAACATCCGCGGCGTGGAAGAGGCCACCATCGTCAAGAAGGCGAGTACGGAAGCGACGACTCCCAAAACTCCTGTCGCGGGTGGCAAAACGGCCCCTCCGACATCAACACCCGCCACGAAGAAGAACATTGGGTTCTGATCTCGAAGGCGGCCTTTCCTCGTTCCCAAGCTCCGGCTTGGGAACACTCGAATTTGAAGCTCCCGCTTCGCGGATGAGGAATTCGCGGTCGAGGAGTTGTTCTCTCGAACCTTGTGACTCGCCAAGCTGGAGCTTTGGAACGAGACTAGCTTGGGAACGAGGCTAGTCGGCGGCCTCACGGCACCCGGCTCACCAAACCCCGACTGTTGTTGATGCGCCGATCCTAAGCGGTGCTCCGGTCACTCAAACAACTCGGCGATCACCTGTCCTGTGGCGAGTGGGAAGGGGCGACCGGCGGCATCGGTGAAGTGACTCGCCGGATCGAGACCCAATGACGAAAACATTGTGGCGGCGATGTCCCCAGGTGTGATCGGATTTGTTTCGGGATAGGCCGCGATGCGATCGGAGGCTCCCACCACGCGGCCGCGTCCCACTCCGGCTCCAGCCAGCATGATCGAGTAGACCGACGCCCAGTGCTTTCGACCGGGAGTACTCCCGGCGAAGTTGGGTTCCAGCGCGATGCGCGGCGCGCGACCGAACTCACCTAGGCAAATGACCAACGTATCGCGCAACGAACCACGCTGCTCTAAATCTTCCAGCAGGGCCGACACACTGATGTCGAACCGTGGCAGCAAGTGTTCGCGCATCGCCGTGAAGATGTCGTTGTGCGTGTCCCAGCCGTACAGATCGGTCACATCGGGCGACTTGTCTTGTCCGCGAGCGCTGTGATTCAAGAAGACCGTGATGAGCGGCACGCCCGCTTCCGCGAGTCGCCTCGCCAGCAGACACGCTTGTCCAGAACGGAAGCGACCATAGCGGTCTCGCACCGCGTCGGGTTCCTGCGAGAGATCAAACGCACGGCGGCTACGAGGTGAGGCGAGGAGTGCCTGCGCCTGCCGATAGAGTTCGCTCATTTCCGTTTGGTTGCGACTGAGCTCGATCTGTCTTCGCGTCTGGTCGATCGCTTCGAGCAAGGCAGCGCGGCTCGATTGGCGGACCAGCGGCAACTCGGGTTGCGGTTCCAATCCGTCGAGAACCACTGTCGAATCGGTCACGTCCCCCACGGTGAGCGGCTCAAACTTGCGACCGAGAAACCCGCCGTACTGCCCCGGTGACGGCAACTCCGGGACCAACAACGGGCCGTTCGCCTGCACCGCCGTGTAAGGAAATTGTGACGAGGGTCGCACGCGCTGGAGGATGGCTCCCAACGCGGGAGCATCGTCATCGCGCGGCAGCGGATTCGAAGACTTGCGTGGATGGAATTGTCCCGTCAACGAGAGATACGTCGCCGAACCATGATCGAGATCATCATGAGACATGCTGCGGATAATCGTGAATAGCCGAGCCAGCTTTGCGAGGCGTGGTAGGTGTTCGCAGAGTCTCACGCCGGAGGCCGAAGTCGCAATGGAACCGAACTCCCCGCGAATCAACTCCGACGCCAATGGCTTCGGATCCCACATGTCGAGTTGACTTTGCCCGCCGCTCGCAAACAGCACGATCACCGACTTGGCCCGCCCAAACCCGGCGGCCCTCGTGCCAGCCGCAGCGACCTCCGCCACGGGACTTCGCGAACCCAACCGACTCCCCCACGCGAGGCCACCCACGCGCAACCACTCCCGACGCGACAATGCCGCCGAGGAAGTCGCATCGTCGATGACAAATCGCAGAGACATGGGACGGCAATCGCTCACTTCAAGTTGGACCTGATCGAAACTGAAAACGCCATTGTGCCGAGTCACGCCATTGATCCGAGGTCCACATCCGACGAGTGACTTTCGACCAATCACCCGTCTTGAGCCTGAAGTCGTCTGCGGGCATGAACCTGATTGTGTATTCGGCTAGCTGATCCGTGTCGTGTTGCAGCCGAATCGTCGCGTCGATGAGCGCTAAGAATAGTATCGGACCGTCGCCAACATAGACCGCTCCGGTGATGGAGACTTCGTCCGGCGTCCCGACCACAATCTCAACAGGAAGCAACCCATCGAACCCGTAGCGATCCCAATCCCAGTGCGGATCGCAGCGAAACAGGTTCACCACAACGTCCTCTAATGAATCGCACATCTTTCGCTCAATAGCCAACGAAAGTTCGCCATCGACCTTGAGTGCGAGCGTGCGTTTTCCCACTGCTCCGTTGCCTCCACAAAGGTACGTGCGGATCGCGACCGACAACGCGTAACGAGCTTCGGCGATGTGGTCTTCGTTGGTCATGATTTGCCTCCCGTCGATGAAACGGCAGACCACGGTGTTCTGCGTGCTGCAGCGGAGTCCGCGACGATCGCGGACAATTCCAATCGGAAGTTCCCCACGCAGCCGCTCGTCAATCGATGCGCATCAGCACGAATTTCAAGTAGCGGAATTCGGGCAACACGAGCGGCGAGGGATGATCGGCCGGTTGGCTGTGAATGCCGAGGACTGTCGCGCGGCGGCGTGCCTCGGACACGCCCTCCTCACAGATTGTCAGGAAGGCGGTGAGATCAATGTGGCTCGAACATGACGCGGCGGCGAGCAGACCACCCTTTGTCGTGACGCGC
>JAYTXB010000212.1:0-4385 GCA_043743205.1 Schlesneria sp. | reverse complement strand
GTCTACGGCATCGGCCGCGCGGGGGGAGCGATGTATGTCGAGAGCGTCCTGCTGCAACCGACCGATGCCGGAGTGAGGTGCCTCGAAGCGCCGCTGCATTGCGCTGGCGACATCACCTTGAACTCGTACTGTGACCTCACCACACCCCAATTCATCAGCTCCAATGGGGCGATCTCGGCCTCCACGACTCCGTCTGCCATCATAGGGAGCGCTCAAGCCGTCGGTAGCATCACCGGCAACGTCACACAGTCCAAGACGACCGGCATCGTCCCGCGACAAATGCCCGGCAACACCGTCTTCGACTACTACCTCGCCAACGGCACGTGGATCGACATCAACAGCCTCCCCACAAGCATCGGCGGTCGCCTTCTCTCCAAGCAGGTGCTCTCCCCCAGCGTCAATTGGTTTGGCCCGGCACTTAACGCCGAAGGAATCTACGTGATCGACTGCCAAGGACAGAATCTGACTGTCCAGAACTCACGCATCATGGGAACGCTGGTGATTATCAACCCCGGTGCGACCTGCCGCGTGCAAGGTTCGGTGAGCTGGTCTCCTGTGAGTCCCAACTACCCGGCGCTGCTGGTGCGTGGCAATGCCCAGTTCACCTGCTCGCAAATGGACTTAATTGAGGACTTGCTGGCCACGAACTTCAACCCGACCGGAGCCGCTTACAACGGTGTGGTCGATACCGATACTGCCGACGTGTATCCCTCCAAAATCAAAGGGCTGGTCTACGTCTCTGGCCAGTTCCGGTTGCCACCCAACGAGACAGCCACCCAGTTCGATGGCTCGGTTGTCTGCACCACATTCCAGGCCGACTCCTCAGGAGACGGTACGTTCGGCTACCGCCCCACACACATTCACTATCCGCCACCCGGCTTCGCCGCAGGCAACACCATGCAGGTCGTCCCCGGCACGTGGCAACGCTCCGCCCTCCCCTGATCGAGTGAGTGGACTCGCGACCGCGAGGACGAGCAATAGTAGAAAAATTGAGGGTAGAAAAATGACAGACCGCTCAAATTCAAAGGCGGTCTCGATCGACTCAATCTGAGTTTCATTTTTCTACCCTCAATTTTTCTACCATCGCCTGCTCTTCGCTCTTTCACGCGGCAGCAACTCGCAAACTCTTGCAGTCATCGACAACGAGCGTCATGCTCCCCCCGCGCGTGAGTCCTCGTTTCTGGGTTTCCGTGTTGTCGCGAGTTTTTCCTGCCGTCGAGACCTGCCCATGAATCCGCCCGCTCGTCTGTTCACTTCGATCTCAAGCCGGATCGCCGGCCTGTTGCTGATCGCACTCGTCGCCGCTTCTGCCGCTCAGGCCGAGAACTGGCCGCGCTATCGCGGTGCCGATGGTCTGGGCGTGAGCCAACAAACCGGCATCCCGACCGAGTGGAGCGAGGGGGACTATGCGTGGGTCACGCCCCTGCCCGGCGAAGGACACTCGTCCCCCGTCATCTGGAACAAACACCTCTTCGTGACCACCGCCACCGACGCCGGACAAGTCCGACATTTGTGCTGCCTCGACTCAATCACGGGTGAGATCAAGTGGACCCGCGCGGCGGGCTACAACACGAACCGCAAGCACACCAAGAACAGCTTCGCTTCCAGCACTCCCGCCACCGACGGCGAACACGTTTACGTCGCGTTCGCCGATCAGGAACGCTTCGCTCTCGCCGCGTATGACTTCGAGGGCACGTTGGCCTGGCGCACGTGGCTCGGCCCTTTCGTCAGTCAACACGGCCAAGGGGCCTCACCGCTCGTGTTTGAAGACTTCGTCATCATCGCCAACGATCAGGACGGCCCCAGTTCCATTGTCGCCTGCGATCGCCGCACCGGTCGCGTCGTCTGGAGTTCCATGCGAACCGCACGCGAAGCGTCGTACGCGACTCCGCTCATCATCGAACCGAAGAACCAGAAACCACAACTCGTCTGCCTCGCGGGAGCCAACGGTTTGACGAGCCTCGATCCTTGGACCGGCCAGCTCAACTGGTCGTCCGGTGAGTTGCCTCAACGAACGGTCTCTTGCCCCACGTTTGCCAACGGCCTGGTCTTCGCCACGTGCGGACAAGGTGGCAAAGGGACGCGACTCATCGGCGTCGATCCCTCGGGACACGGCGATGTCTCGGAGACTCACATCAAAGTGCGGCGTGAGAAAGAACTCCCCTACGTCCCCGCGATGACGGGCGTCGGTGAATTGCTCTTCCTTTGGAACGACAACGGCGTCATCAATTGCCTCGATTCCCTGACCGGTCAAACCGTCTGGCAAGAACGCGTCGGCGGCAACTTCAGCGGCTCGCCCGTCTGCATCGAAGGCAAGCTCTACAGCATCGAGGAGTCCGGCAAAGTCCTCGTCGTCGAAGCGGGTCCCGTCTATAAACTGCTCGGCCAGAACCCACTCGGCGACCCCAGCTACTCGACCCCCGCCGTCGCCAACGATCGACTCTATCTGCGTTCGTTCCACCGACTCGCCTGCCTCAACGCCAAACCAGCACCCGCGAAGTAAGGCGAGCGACAGGAGTTCGCATACCAGCGTAGACCGGACGCCTACGTCCGGTCGGATTAGAAAGACCGGACGTAGGCGTCCGGTCTACGGTAAATCTTCACCTGCCGCTCGCCTAAGGATCGGCGCAGCAATGACTGTCGGAATCCCGCTGATGGTCCAGGTGAGCCGGGTGCCGTAAGGCCCCGGGTTCTTCGCCGAAAAGTCCGGGGCCTTACCAGCCCGTTGAAAAACGTAGGATGGGCACCTTGCCCGTCCGATTTCCCGCAGAAAAACGACGGCCTAGAAGGCCATCCTACAGTTTTTCAACGGGCTGTTACGGCACCCGGCTCACCAAAGCCCGACTGTTATTCATGCGCCAATCCTAAAGGCGACCTCGCCTGCCCACTCAACCGCCCTCATTCGGAACTCTTCAGATGCCAGCCTGGCCCGGTGGTCCTTGCCCCAACTGCGGCGACGAAATGCCGCTCAACATGATTCACTGTCGTTCGTGCCGAACGCTCCTCAACCCGGAGCTGGAGCGAGACAGTGTGGAAGTCCCCGTCTTCATCCCACTGCAAGAGATTGGTGCGATGATTGAGATCGTGCCCACGGGGATCTTCACAAACTGCCCCAAGTGTTCGCAAGAACTCAAGATCAACCGCAAGTACCTCGGGCAGCGCGTGCAGTGCAAGTTCTGCGAGGCCCCGTTGCAGCTCGACCCCGCCAGCCCAAACGTCACCGAGGCCGATGTCTATTCCAAGTGCGCCCACTGCGAACAAGACCTCCGTTTCGCCAGAAAGTACATCGGCGTGAAAGTCGCCTGCCGCTATTGCACCGGCAAACTCCACATCGTCAGCGAGCTCACCAGTTCGTAGCCCGAGTACACAGCTCGCCCGATTCGTCCTCTGGATTCACCCGTGCGATTCCCTCTGCTCTCGTTTCCAAGCTCCCGCTTGGGAACGGCCCCCCTGAAGCTCCCGCTTCACGAGTCACGCGGCGGCATCAAACCCGCCTCGCCAAGCCGGAGCTTGGCTGCGTCCGTTCCCAAGCCGGAGCTTGGGAACGAGAGAGAGAGGAACGAGGGGCTGTAGGCTGTTGGAGCTTTCAGTACGGCGATTGAATATCTCGCTCGCCATATTTGACACCGTTCGGCGTGAGCAACTTCGCGTAAATGTGCGGGGACATGCCGTTGCTCAAGAACCTCCCTGAGCCATCGCAGAAGATGACGTTCACTCCGCCCACGTGTTTGGAACTGGGGCGAGGCCGCGTACCGATCGCGGCTTTGAGATCAGTGTTGATGCGCCAATCTTGTGGCGTCGCCGTGGACAATGTCTCTCCCGCGAACTGCGTGTTGAGGGGATGCTCGACCGATTCAAAAAACGTCCCGCGCCCAAAGGGAACTCGAGCACTGACTGTTGAGACCGGCAGGCCAAACGCGAGGTGAGTCGTACCCGTATCCCACCAACTTCCGGCCTGAAGATTCTCACTCAGCATGAGCGTATTCGTCGTTCCATCACCTGTTCCGACGTAATCGAGTGACGACTGAAACCCTTGGCTTTCTCGCCAGAAGACACCACTGGCCGCTGCGACTTCCTGGTCAGCCTCTTCGCCCGCGACAGCGTTGCCATCCCAGCTCAACTGACCAAGCCGATGCAGGCCATCCGGGTCGCCGTGATACAAGCTCCGCGACAGGAATCCAGCATTCACCACGTAGCTCAACCCACCCGGTTTCTGGTGTGAATCAGAATCGTCCGGGCAAGTGAATCCGCGAAAATAGACCCGTTCACTGTCACTCATTCGGAACGTCGCTTCAGAAGTTTTTTCCGAAACAGCAACGGCGTTGCCCTTGATCGTTTTCACCACTGTCGATCCGTCCATCGCAGGCATAATCTGAATGGGCCAT
>JAYTXB010000211.1:0-3377 GCA_043743205.1 Schlesneria sp. | reverse complement strand
GTCACGCACGTCCGCTTGGCTGAAATCGGCCACGGGTTCGTTGAGGAACTCGGGGACGGGTGGTTGTGGCTTGAGGGACGTGTGCTTCGAGGCTTCGGTCGGTTTCATGAGCAAGCTTTCGATCTGAACGCGGTCGTCGTAGGCGTGTCGCAGGAAGGAATCGTTGGAGGTGTTTTCGAGCAGTCGCCGGACCAGATAGGCCATTCCCGGCATGAGCTGTCCGAACGGAGTGTAAATGCGGACGCGATGGCCCAACTCGGTGAAGGCGCGTGCCTGTTCTTCAGCCATGCCGTACAGCATCTGCAACTCGAACGCACCGTTGGGAACTTTAAGCTGCCTGGCATAAGCCAGCGCGTGAGACAGGCTGCGCAGGTTGTGGCTCCCAAACGCGGGACGCAGCAACGTGTGGTTCTCCAGCAGCGTCTTGGTCAGCCGTTCATAGCTGTCGTCCGACTGCCACTTCTGTTGGAAGACGGGCGTCGGCCAATTGCGACTCGCCGAGACCACGGTCTCGTAATCCCAATAGGCGCCCTTCACGAGTCGGATCCAAACGGGAGTCCCGCGTTGATGCGACCATTCAAGCAGTCCGGCCAGATCACGTTCGGAATCGGGCAGGTAGGCCTGCACGACCACCCCGACATCGGCCCAATCGCGGAACTCATCCTCCATCAACGTCTGCTTGAAGATGTCGAGTGTCAGATTCTTGTAGGCGTACTGTTCCATATCGACGTGCAGATAGGCATGGTTCTCGCGCGCCTTGCGGAAGAGCGGACGAAGTCGCTCTTGAACGGCAGCCGTCGTTCCGACAGGGTCGGCCGGGCGGAAATGACTGACGAGGGCCGAGAGTTTGATCGACACGTTCACACGCGGAACCGGTCCCTCATGATCGCAATCGGCCAGCAACGACTCGGGCCACGCATTGACCACCGGAGCCAGTCCGTCGATCAGGTCGAGGTATGAACGTTGATAGGCTTCCGCTTCCGGCTCGCTGATGACCGCTTCGCCGAGCAGGTCGAGCGTGAATGCCAGTCCCTGCTTGCGCAGAGCGGTGACCGCCGTGAGGACTTCACCGACACTCGATCCCGCGATGAACCGTCGAGCCATGCGCGCCGCGTTCGCCCGCGCGTTGTACGCCAGTGCTCGTGAGAGAACCGACTCGGGCGACAGATGCTCGACACCGAATCGCACCATCTCGACAGCAAACGGCAGATGCTCTTTCACCTCGTGAAAATATTCCTGCAAATGCCGCGTCACGTCGCGATGCGTCTTCAAACGCGGCAGCACATCAACGAACCGAAACATCTGCACCTTGAGCGACTCATCCGCCATCGCCGCCGCCATGATGCGATCGTCCCACCAACGCCGCTCAAAAATCGAGGGCTTGCGCCGTCCCAAGTGTCCCCACACGAATCGGCCCAGTCTTTGAGTCTCGTCTTCAATGGCAACCGCCGTGGCCAGATCGTGGATCGACTCGGATGCTACAAATGGAGCTTTCTTCGAGGAGACCACGACCGGCACCGCCACGATGGCGTTCGGTGAAGTTGTCTCACTGCTGGCAACTCGTTTGCGAGTCGATTTGGGTTTGGTCCCTTGAGGTTCGCCGCTTTGAGTGGTGGCCGCCTCATCGGGCTGGTCCGAGTCACTCGTCTCAGCGGCGACGGGCGGCTTGACGGCAGGCTTTTTCGGCGCGGACTTTTTGAGAGCGGGCTGATCGAGCGAAGATTCGGCCGCGCCGTCATCAACGGGACCAGCCTCAACAGACTTTTGAGCTTTCTTCGCCAAGATCGCGTCCATGCACACAGGAAAACACCGAACAACAACACGCCGCCTCATCAGCGGGAAGGGGATTCTACGAACCCCTTCCGAAGCTGGGTAGTTCGCGCCGAGATTCACGCTCAACGCGCGTGCCGTCGCTCATGGGTGGTCCACGGACGCTCCGTTTAAAAAGGTGCCACCCTTGGCCGGGTGAGGGCTAAGGACTGGCGCAGAAATAACGGTCGGAGTTTGGTGAGCCGGGTGCCGTGAGGCCCCGGGTTCTTCGCCTAGATGTCCGGGGCCTCACATCAAATTATTATCGCCAGTTGTTGATGCGCCGGTTCTAAGAAGCGGGGCCGTAATAACTTCCCAATCGGGAAAGTGAGTTTAACCGCGTGGGCAACGCCTCGACCGCGAATTCAGCGGCAGATTCCCGACCGGTGATCGTACTTTGGCAAACTGGGTGAAGTGGTATCGATGCTGCACAGCGTGCCGACTTTTCTCCCCGTGGCGGTCGTGAGTGTCCGATTCGAGATGCCGTACCGTACGGGCGATTGCCCGTCGGACGGACACCGGCGAATGTCGCCGTTCAGGACCATTGGACTCAACTCGCGAGACGCATCATGGCCGATCCCCAACTGGCTCAAGTCCTCGAACACGCCGCGCATGAACTCCTGATGTGGGTTGGCTTCGGCACGCTGGTCGGTCTGACGGCGAAGGCCATCATGCCGGGTCGCGATCCTGGTGGAGCGATCGGCACGATGATGATGGGGATCGCGGGGAGCTTGATCGGCTGCGGTGTCGTGCTGCTGTTCGACACCAGCTTTAAGATCACGCCGATCAGCCCGATTGGATTTGGAGCAGGAACCGGCGGCGCGTTCGTGTTGCTCGTCTTCTTCCGCGTGCTGTCGAATTCGTATGTGGTCGAGGCGGTCGATGGCAAAGTAACCGGCAATCCCGGCACAGCCGTTACAAAGTACTACCGTCGCAGGAACCGCGCGGCGTAACGAGTGCTCCTCTCAAGATTCGGCACGCGTTGTCGGAATGAGCAGACTCATTGGACGGAGAATCTCAGTCCTGGAATGACTGAGCTACCAAAAGAAAAATGGGCACTCTTAGCAGTCGGGCTTTCAAGTCAGCCCCTGATGGTCTGTGGGCGGATCTTGGGTGAAGTCTTTTTTTGTTGGTCTGATTCCCAAGGATTTGAATCGCAAAGCGATGCCATCCAATAGCTGCGGGCGTGAGCCCCATGGCACTTGGTTTAGATCATCCGAACACATCAGCCGGAACGCGCTAGCGTCCGGTTCTCGTCATTCTCAGCAAACCGGACGCTAGCGCGTACCGGCTAATTTCTAAAATAAATGCCATGGGGCTGACACCCACGGCTATTCGCTGCCGTCGCTTCGCGACTAGGACCACCACTGCCAGCAGCCGAATCACTCCTCTGCCCGTGGAGTTTGGCGGCTTTGCTTGGTCGCGCTGTTGAGTCGTTTGTCGGCGACGCGGCGGCGTTTGGACGACTTCGTCGGCTTGGATTTCTTGCGGGGTTTGGGAGCCGTGGCGACGGACAACAACAGTTCGCGAAGCTTCTCCAAACAGTCGGCCACGTTTTTCGGCTGGTC